>JAGWGO010000249.1 GCA_028867395.1 Nitrososphaerota archaeon
CTGTACTTTGAACCAGCATGTCTGATTTGGCTATGAATCTTTGATTGGAAATAGGCAAAACCTCCACGTCTTCTGGAACAAATTTTGTTCCAAGACCAAAACGGTTCTGAAATATCTTAATGATTTCTAACTCGTCTGGCTTCTTCATAGCTCTTGGTGACCAGCCCAGAAATTTCTTTCTCCATCTTTTTTATCTTTCTTGGATCATTTGATTCTGTTGAAACTCTGATGATGTGCTCTGTATTTGATTGTCTCACGAGGACCCAGTTGTCTTCATCTATTATTGCCTTGACGCCATCAATTGTAATTATCTGACTGAATTTTTTTTCCATCTTTTTAGCTAGTATCTCAATGGTTTTTTTGTGGAATTTTGAGTCTGCCTTGACTTTTGTTCTGCTCTGGATGTATCCTTCCATGAATTTGAGAATGTCTGAAAAGTTACTTGTTCCAATCATGGATGCAATCAAGCCACTGGTTAGCAAACCATCTCTGCACATGTTGAATTTAGGCAAGATAAAGCCTGCACTGCTTCCCTCTCCTCCAGCTTGAGAGTTTGTCTTTAGCATCAAATCGACCACATTTGCTTCCCCTACCTTAGATCTTTTCACATGACCTCCTTCATTTTTGATAAATTTCTCAATGGCTACACTTGTGTCTATACTCAAGACAAACTTCTTGTATCCAATATCAAGCGCTTTTGCAATCCCAAGACCCAAGGTAACATCGGGTGTCTGTTTTTTGCCATCCTTTACAACCACTAACCTGTCTCCATCAAGATCAAATGCAAAACCAATGTCAGCCTTCTTGGATAAACTAGTAAGACCTGACAGACTGTCCGAAGTGGGATCTGGCCCACGCAAAGATTTTCCAGGAAGATGATTTATCTTTTTTACCGCGCATCCTAGTTTCTCTAAAAGTATAGGTGCTACTTCAAACGCAGCACCACCACCAATATCAAGGGCAACCTTTGGACTACCTTTCACTTTGCCAATTAATTTTATGGCATCATTGATGTAGGTTGAATCAGCTTCGTACTCTGAGCCAATTTTTTCTTTTGAAAATGATTTTTGCTCGAGCATTCTTTCTAATTCTGTTTCATTGATGCCTCTTCCCTCCACGATGAATTTTAGGCCATTCCATTCTAGGGGATTGTGAGATGATGTTACTATCAAACCACTCCCATACTTTCTTGCTTCCCTGAATACTACAGGGGTAGGAGCCACGCCTAAATTGTAAACTGAGATACCCCTTTCCATAAGTGATGCTGAAGCAACATTTGAGAGAATATCGCTTGAGGGTCTTGTGTCTTGAGCTAAAACACATTTTTTTGATTTTATGAGATGTGAAAAATTACGGCAAAAGTGTATCACATCTTTGAGATTCAGATCATCTGCAAAAATTCCGCGAACTCCGGAAATTGATATTTTCAATGCATCGAAAGCACAAAGGCTTTTTATAAACTCTGATGGCATTGCGAACCAATGCCTCGATAGCTCAGCCTGGTAGAGCGAACGCCTCGTAAGCGTTAGGCCGCGGGATCGAATCCCGCTCGAGGCTTTAATCACATTATGTCATCAAAATGCATGCCTGATAGGTATTACATAATGTATTGTTTAATTTTAAAACTGATTATTACTTTCCTGTATTTCGTTAATGGACTCTATGTCTAATTCAAGTTCTTTTGCAAGTCCTTTCCACCATGCTAATACTTCTGTCACAATACTCCCCTTAGATTAGACCAAACTACACCCTTATAGATCTGTCGGTTGTTTTATACTAAATCTACTTGATCTATACTGAGGTCTAGGGGTTTGTAATATCAAGATCAGATCATTTCTAACATTTGTAGTGTAAAAAACAAATTTGATTTGATTATCTTTTGAATGTCTACACTTCATCTACAAAAAATTGCAAAAACTGGTTGCAAGTCAGAGTTTTTAAAAATTAAAAATGTTAGAAAAGTGTAGTTTAAAGTTCTAGACCGAACGAGTCTGCCAAGTTTTGGAATTGGGTATATGTTTCTAAATATTGTCTGCCTTTTGGAGTTATGACAAAAGTGTTCTTGCCATCGAATTCTATCTTGTTTATCAGTCCGGCTCCGGTCAGATTTTCGATAA
>JAGWGO010000027.1 GCA_028867395.1 Nitrososphaerota archaeon
GCCAACATGCAGCACCGAAGGAGTTCATCCATCAATTCTCTCAATCGTTGGTGGAATCGAGGTTGCAGAGGCTGTTAAAGTGTTGATTGAACGACCTCCTACTTTGACAAACAAATTGCTTTACATAGATTTGGATAACTTGGATTTTAGTACGGCTGAATTCAAGAAGGTCGATGAATGCTCTATCTGTGGAAAAGGCAAGAAAGAAGAGCTACCAAAGCAAGAATTGATAATTGAAGAACTTTGTGGCCGCAACAGGGGTAAGCGAACCTTTTCAATTACTCCAACAAAGATGTTCGAAATTGATGTACCAAAAATTACAAACTTGGCATCTACAAAGGGATTCAAGATTCAAAATCAAGGCGAGCTTGGACTATCAATGTCGACAAATGATATCTTTGTAAGTTTTCTGAAGAGAGGATCGGCAGTTATTGTAGGTGAGAAGGATGAAAATTCTGCAATTGCATTATACAAGACGCTGGTAAGTGCTTGAAAAAATATTTTATAGAGTTTTAATCACGGACATTAATTTTGCAAAAGGATCTTCCATAGAATTTACAATTTTTTGTGCCTTGATCTTGTTATCTGATCCCTTGGCAAGCATTTTTTTTGCAACTAGAAGAATTTTTCTAGCATTTGTTTCTCTTTTTACCAGCCCACTTTTTACTAGGTATTTTTCAATATGGTTTGGTACGGCATCATAAGATATGGTTGGAATGCCCATCAAGGCAGCCTCGGCAGTCATGGTGCCACCAGACCCTATGAATAGGTCGGTAACATCAAGAATCGACTTGCCATCAACCACTTTGCCCATGATCTTTACCTTACTTCCAAATTCCTTTCTGATCTTGTCTGTTTGAGGCTTGTATCTTGACAAGACTATGACATTATACTTTTTGCCTTCCTTGCTAAATTCTGATACTATCTCATTGCTAATGGTGGTTTTTCCAAGTGCATATGCAGCTGCTGATTCTTCAAGTCTAATTACTATGGTCTTTCTTTGCCTATCTACCTTGAATGGTTTAGCATTTGATCTTTCTTTTACTATGGTTGCGGCATCAATTGCCCGGTACTGACTTATGTCTTTCTTTGAAATCCCATATTTTACAAATTCCTCTTTCGGTATTACCCATGGAATTAGCAACTTTTGTGCAAATGGAAGTGCAAGTCTCATCACGGCCTCTGCATGCGGAGAATCTGAAAAAACAACATGTTTTATCCCAAGACCAAAAGCAACCCTTGATGCTTCGGGAGAGCAGAAACTTATGACCAGATCAGGCGAGAATTTAGATATAATTTCAGTCAAGCGATCAACCCTCTGGGTGCTAGCAATAAGCTTCTCTTTTCTTCCTGAACCCCCATGTCTCCCAACTAGTAAGAGATCAACGTGTTTTATCTTGGCAAGGTCTACAACTTGACCATAATTCCGTGAAGTACACAATATTTTGTGATTTTTGTCAAGTTTTTGCACCATTGGACCAAAAAATAACAGCTGTTTGGGTGTAAGTATATCAAACCAAATTTTCAAACATTTTGAATAGAATTTGAGGGTGGAAAAAGTTTTTCTTAGCCTGCACTCATAGTTCGCATGATTTGGCTGCCACAAAAGTTGTTGTTTACGGACTTAGCACTGAGGGGTACTCGATTGCGTGCCAAATGGCAATCAAGGGAGCAGATGTCTTCATTGTGGACGAATCAGCGCACATGGCAATTTCTCTCAAGGCAGAAATAGCCAAGACCTATCCAAATGTTACATCGCTAAAAGAAGATGAGCCGCTGCTTGGCGTGGAGCCAATTGATGTGGCAATATCGCATGCAGAATACCTCTTCTTTGCTCCCAGAATCAGAAAGACTGGTCAGGAGGCAAAAATGGAAATTCACTCAAAATTCAAAGACGCCACATCTCCAATGAAAAAAGGCGGTTCTGTCATATACAACCTCCCAACAGGAATAGGCGGTAACAATGAAACTATATCGCTTCTGGAACACATTACAGGCCTTGAAATGGGAAAAGGAATATCATATTTTTATTATCCACTTTCGAAAGGATATGCTCCAGAAATAATTGGCTCCTTTAATGGTAAACTTGATGATAAACTTGGAAAGCTGTTAGAGACAGAAAAGAAACAAAAAAAATTCGCATCAATGGCTTCTGCTGAAATTATTCATGCAATCAAAGTATTGACACAATTTTCAAGCCTCTCAAGTATTCTTGAAGTATGCAAGTTTGTTCAAGACGCAGCAACAAGAAATGATCTTGTGTTCACTGAATACAAAGATCTGTTTCTTGATGATATGACAAATGGCCTGTATGATCTACGGTCACTTGGTACGTCAGTTGAGGGTGCAGGTACTATGATGTATCTAGTCAACGGGAGCATAAAGGGAATAGAGGGGTATGTCAAGAGGCTAATAGATGAGATAAGGTCTACTTTGAAAAAGAATGAACTTAAGGCAAGTAGAACCAAGGTGGTACTTGTCTGGACACAAGATTCCTATGAGATGCGTGGAGACAAGGTTGACATGTTGAATTCTCTTGTCACAAAACTACGTGATTATATAGGAGATGTAGAGGTGCAACAGGGTCCAGGGCTTGACCTCTTCCACAGCGACAAGACCACCATCATAGTTGCTTGTTCAAAACTTGACTACGATAAGGTTGCCAAAAATGGAAAGGATTCTGATGTAATAATAATAAAGACAAATCCACTGTGCGAGATATTGTAATAAAAGGCATGCAACAAAAGGATATGACTGATTTGCCGGAAGAAAATACCCAAATAGGAGAGAAAGAACAAACTGTCCAAGAGTCAGAACTGGAAGAAGAAGTAGGTAAAAATCAGGAAACAGAAAATATTGAAGAACTGAAAATACACCTAGAAAAAGAAAAAGAAAAAACAGCCTCACAAGAAAAAAAAATTCAATACCTGCTGGCAGATTTTGAAAATCTAAAGAAAAGAACTGAATTGGATGTTCAGAACAAGGTAGACTCTATTGTGGATAACATGCTACTAAAATTTTTAACACTTTATGATGATTTTATACGTGCAAAAGATGTTCTATCAAAACAAAAGGTAAACACTAGCGGTTTAGATGCCATTTTAAAGAACATGAACTCATTCTTGTCTGAATATGGTGTAAGGCCTATCGAGGCTGTAGGAGAGATTTTTGATCCACGACTACACGAGGCAATCTCGATAAAAAATGACCCCACACTTGACGACAATACGATTACTACAGAATTGCGTAAGGGATATATTTTAAAAGACAGGATTATTAGACCTAGTCTGGTAGAAATATCTAAAAAACAGATCAAAGAGATGAATTAAAATGACAAAAATTATTGGTATAGATTTAGGAACTAGTAACTCTGCTGCGGCAGTTATGATGGGAGGTAAACCCACTCTGATTCCAGCAGCTGAAGGAACTACTATTGGAGGCAAGGCATTCCCATCTGTTGTAGCATTCACTAAGGATGGTCAACTAATAGTCGGCGAGCCAGCAAGAAGACAGGCAGTAACAAACCCAGAGGGGACAGTCGTAGCAGCAAAAAGGAAGATGGGAACAGATCATGCTTTCAAGATATATGACAAAACATACAAACCTCAGCAAGTCTCTGCGTTTATTTTACAAAAAATAAAGAAAGATGCAGAGGCATTCATAGGTGAAAAAATCGATAAAGCCGTGATTACAGTTCCTGCATACTTTAACGATAATCAGAGACAGGCCACCAAGGATGCCGGGCAGATAGCGGGCCTAGAGGTTGTAAGAATAATCAACGAACCAACAGCGGCCGCACTTGCCTTTGGACTTGACAAATCAAAACAAGACATGAAAATAATGGTCTTTGATCTGGGCGGAGGTACTCTAGATGTAACAATTATGGAAATGGGAGGAGGAGTCTTTGAGGTGATGAGTACCTCAGGAGATACCCAATTAGGTGGAACTGACATGGACAAAGTTCTAGTTGATTACATCGTTGATAACTTTAGAAAATCATCTGGGATTGACATTACCAAAGATAGCGCAGCCATGGTCAGAGTACGAGAAGGTGCTGAAAAGGCAAAGATAGAACTCTCGTCTGTATTTGAGACTGACATAAATCTTCCTTTCATATCGTATGATCCGTCAGCTGGACCCAAAAACTTGGAGCTAAAGATAACACGAGCAAAATTTGAGGAGCTCATAAATCCCATTGTTGAAAGATGCAGGCCTTCTATGACCAAGTCACTAGAGGATGCAAAACTGTCACCAGCAGATGTAAGCAAGATAATACTGGTAGGAGGACCAACAAGAATCCCACTAGTAAGGAAATTTGTTGCCAGTGTTATGGGTAAGGAACCAGAGGCAGGCGTAGATCCAATGGAGGCAGTTGCGCTGGGTGCTGCTATACAAGCAGGAATCATCGCGGGAGAGGTAACAAGCGATATAGTTCTTTTGGATGTTACTCCATTAACTCTTGGAGTCGAAGTCCTTGGTGGTTTACGTGAGCCAATTATAGACAGAAACACTACCATACCTACCTCCAAAAGTAAAACCTTCACGACTGCAGCAGACAATCAAACTGCAGTAACCATCCATATAGTCCAGGGTGAGAGACCTATGGCTTCAGACAATGTCTCACTTGGAAGTTTCAACTTGTCTGGTATTCCACCTGCCCCGAGAGGAATACCACAAATCGAAGTCAAATTTGATATCGACGCAAACGGGATTCTCAACGTAACTGCAAAAGATCTTGCAACCCAAAAAGAAGCCAAGATTACAATCACCGCAAGCACCAAGCTTTCAAAAGATGACATTGAAAAGATGAAAAAGGACGCTGAAACCTTTGCAGAACAAGACAAGAAGAAACGAGAAGAGGTGGAAATAAAAAATGAGGCAGAGCAGTATATCTACACAACTGAAAAATTGATAAATCAAGATCTCAGGGACAAGATATCGCAGGATCAGGGAATAAAAGTAAGCAACGCAATAAAAGAGCTCAAAGATGTTCTTGACAAAGGACCTACTGAAATCAAACCAAAACTGGATGTACTAAAGAAGATAGTAAATGACATTAGCACTGAACTTTACAAAAATGTAACCCCACCTCCAGATGCTGGTTCACAAGGGGCTGCAGGAGCAGATGCACAAGGGTCTGCAGACGCCTCAGGCCAGGCTGCTGGAGGAGCAACAAACTAATGTTATGTTTGACAAAAAATAAACCGCACAATCATGAGTACTAAACGCGATTACTATGAGGTTCTTGGCATTCCAAAAAATGCGTCACAAGATGAGATAAAATCTCAGTACCGGAAACTTGCCCTCAAGTTTCATCCAGACCGAAATAAATCTCCAGATGCGGCAGAACATTTCAAGGAAGTATCTGAGGCGTATGCGGTATTGTCAGATACTGAAAAACGCAAGACTTACGATAAATATGGACATGCAGGAGTTGACGGTAAGTACAGCACAGAAGATATTTTCCAGGGTTCCAGAGTTAATTTTGAGGATATTTTTGGCTCAGGTTTTGAATCAATTTTTGCAAACCTCTTTGGTGGTGGAGGTGGGGGCTTTAGATTTGGTGGTTTTGATTTCGGATTTGGCAGGGAAAGAGGAGCCGATCTGGTATATGACACAGAATTAACACTAGAGGATGTTCTCAGAGGAAAGCAGGAAGAGATTGAACTTCCAAGCGAGAATCCCTGTGGAGAATGCAAAGGAACTGGTGCCACTCCAGGAACAAGTATGAGGACATGTTCTGTGTGCAATGGTCATGGCCAGGTTAGGACATCTCGTAGCAGTGGCTTTTCCACATTTGTCACAGTTCAGCCATGTAATACCTGTAAAGGACAAGGCAAGATAATTGAAAGACCGTGTTCTAAATGTAAAGGATCTGGAAAACAGAAGGGGACTAGACGCTTTTCTTTTGAGATTCCACCTGGCATAGAAAATGGCGAATACAGAATAAAGGGAGAAGGAGAACAGATGTCAAATGGAATAAGCGGTGATCTTATAGTTAGGATCAAAGTAAAACCCCACAACAAGTTCAAGCGCGATGGATCTGACATATTTTACGATGAGGAAATATCTATGATTGATGCTACATTAGGAAAGAAAATAACTGTACCAACCTTGGAAGGAGCTGAAAAAATTGACGTTGAGGCAGGCAGCCAGCCAAATACCATAATAAAACTAAAGGGAAAAGGACTCCCCCATCAAGGATCCAGAGGCAGAGGAGATCAATATGTTAGACTAGTTGTTAAGATACCAAAAAAATTAGACAAGCACCAACACAAGGTACTAGAAGAATTGCGGGATAGCCTAAACCAAGAGGAGTAAATTTTGAAAATTGCACTAGATGTTGATGGAGTTCTTGCAGATGTCATACATGCTTGGTTATCATACAATAACAAAGTCAGGACAACCATATTGAAATCGGAGATATCAGAGTGGGACTTTTGGAAGAGATATGACATAAACAAGTTTGAATTCTATGAAGAGCTTTCAATGTGCTGGAAATCTTGGAAAGATATCCCACCTACTGAAACTAGCATTTCTCATGCATCAAAAGAACTTTCAAAAATGGGGACTGTAGACATTGTCACTGCAAGAGAAGAGTCGACACATGATGATGTAAAGAATTGGCTCAAAATGCATGACATTGCGTTTAAAAATTACGTGGGGGTAGCAGAAGGAGCCGAAAAAGCAAAACTAGATTATGATATCTTCATAGACGATTCTCCAATAAATGCAGAAAGCATGCTTGCAAGGGGGAAATCAGTAATACTTTACAGCCAACCTTGGAACCTTGATTTTGCCGACCAGAGGGCAAAAAGAATCTATGAACTAAAGAACGCAGTAGACGTTATCGGTAAAATCCACTGTAATTAACTTTCTCTGTATATAGTTGATTAAAATGGATCAGAGGGAGAGTAACTTTTCTTCTCATAAGACACTTATTCTGGAGTTTTAATTTTCACGTTGCGGGGGTCGCCTAGCCTGGTCAACGGCGTAAGGCTCAGAACCTTATCTCTTAGGAGTTCGTGGGTTCAAATCCCACCTCCCGCATTACTGAAATTTTGGAGATTAATGAAAAATTTATAATCTATTACTCAATTGTTGGCTTCATGAAAAGGGTAGAGGCTGTGGTATCTCCAGATAAACTTGGTCCGGTAGTTGAAGCATTAAAGAAGGTTGGAGTAGGTGGAATTACAATTTTTGATGCAAGAGGATGGGGAAGGGCAAGTAAAATTAGCAAAGAATCAAAAAAGTCTCTGAGCGCATATGAAAAACTTAATGCAAAAATCTATGTTCTTACTGTTGTCGATGATTCTATTGTTGACAAGGTAGTAAGTGCTATTCTTGATACTGCAAGTACTGGATCCGTGGGTGACGGGAAAATTTTCATTGATAACTTGGATACCGCAGTAGATATAGGAAGCGGTCAAAAGGGCGTACATGCAATATAGGCACTAGTTCTTTTTTGAGATTTCATCAAGTTTAGATTTTATTTTGGATTCCAATAGATGGTTTATTCTCTGACCGTCGACTTTTCCCCTAAGGTTTTTCATTGCAAGTCCCATCAAGGGACCTATAGATCTCTCGCCTTGCTGTTCTATGATCTTGGCGTTGGCAGATATCACTTCGTCCAAAATTCCGTTTAACTCATTATCATCTATTGCACTAATTGAGCTTTTTTGAATGGCGTCCTCAATATTGCTGGCTTTTCCATTCATAATGCTTTCAAAGATTATCTCAAGCGATTCTTTTGCAATCTTTCCCTCTGATAGAAAATCAAATGCCTTTGTTATCTCAGAGTTTCTCAATAATTTGGAATCAAGACCACGTCTTTCAAGATTAGTAATGGTTCCGCAGAGAACAGATGCCACAAAATTGGGCGAAATTTTTTTGTCCTCGCATATTGACTCGAATAGATCTAGGTATTCAGAATCAAAAACCTGTAGCGCAAGCTGAGAATTCAATTCGTATTGTTTCTGAAGATCAAGCAAGCTCTCCTCCCACGATTTTGGTACCTTCTTTTTGGCTTCTTCTATCTCAATTTTGCTTACTATCACAGGGGGTATGTCTGTTTCAGGATACATTCTGGAAGCGCCTGGTCTTGGTCGAAGGTATACCGTTTCTCCAGTAAGTGTGGCAACCCTTGTCTCTGCAGGTACGCCATTTTTGGCATCCTCTATCCTCTTGATTATGGACTCGATTACCACATCTAGTTTCCATGGCTCTCCTGCTAGAATCAAAAAGCCATCATTTTGTTGTGACTCGAGGATTTTTTTTACCTGTTGTATCTCTTCTACCTCAATCCCGTAATTTGGAAGTTCGTCTGAATGAAAGACCCCACCCAAACCGAAAAATCTCACAAGTTCCCCAAGTTGCTTCCCAAGCCTGATTCCGGGATATGGCTCAAAACCAAAGATGCCGCCAAAATTTTTCACCTTGATTGCTTTTACTATTGCTCCATTAACCAATGCTTTTTGGATTGTCTTTGATTTGCAATTCTTGAAAGCTCCTGTTACGTCCTTTACGTCTCTTTCCTTTGCAATCCTTTCTGTATCCATCTTTTGTAGCCTTTCTTGAATAATTTTAAGACCATGTTGCCGTTTAGCCTCGTATTCTATCACTTTTTCAAGCTGGTCAAGCTTCTGTACTCCCTTGACTTCCACGACACCTCCTCCCTCAATTGAAACGTTGACATCTTGTCTTATTGAACCAAGACCTCTCTGAACCCTCTTGGTTGCACGCAGCAAGCGGCCCATTGTCAATGCGATTTTTTTGATTTCTTGCGGTGTACCACTCACTGGTTCAAGTGCAATCTCTACTAACGGTATTCCCAACCTATCTAAGGTGTATTCTCTGAATTCATCAGAATCATTGAGTAGCTTGGCAGCATCTTCTTCAAGGCATATGCTCTGAACACCTATACTTTTTCCGTCTACCTCGAGGTTTCCACCCAGTCCCATCAGAATGGTCCTTTGAAACCCAGACGTGTTTGAGCCGTCTATGACCAACTTTCTCATTACGTAGGCTTCACTGAAAACAGGTGTTTTCAGAGCAGACGCAATTATCAAGACAGTCTCTTTTGCATCTGGACTCAAGTCATGCGGAGGCTCTTCATCTTGTTCTACAAGACAACTGCTTTCAGGGTTTGCATAATATAGTATGGTTTTCTGTTTACTTGTTTCAAATAGCGCACTAGGATCTAGCTCTCCAAGCTCACTCTTCGTTATTCGAAGTTTCCTTGTAAATTTTATTGGATAATTTGTTGACTCTATTGAAGCGCAGTTACAGAACAACTTTTTTCCGGTTCCAAGCTGTTGGTGTATTTCCAATCCTACCTTAAGACCAATTTTGTCTATCTGAATCTCAGACACTTGTAATTTTATCGTCATACTTGTTTTAAATCTTAGTCTGAAAATTCAAAGGCTACGTTCTCTTTCATTATTTTTTCCATCTCGTTGACATCTTTGGTATTACCAAGTGCCCACATGGCTTTAACTAGGGCAATTTCCGGAATCATGTTTCCAAGAGGAATTACGCCAAGGTTTAGCAAGTCTCTTCCACTGTCATAAACCGTCATACGTACAGTTCCATCTATACACTGTGATGCCATACCGACAAACAATCCCTTTCGTTTTGCATGTTCAATGGATTCATACATCACTTTACCTACGTGGCCAAGACCTGTTCCCTCAAAAATAATTGCCCTATATCCTAGACTCATTGCATTGCCCACTACTGCAGGATCAAGTCCTGGATAGTATTTTATTAAAAGCACTCTGTCATTGAAATTAATCTTTGGAAGATATGCTCTTTGTGGAGAATTAAACGATGGATTTTTCTCAATGTCTTCTTTTTTTACTATGAAAGCAGGTGTTCCACCTACTGTCTGAAATGCATTTCTCTTGCTAGTGTGATTTTTTCTGACTCGTGTTCCCCAATGGCAAGCAACTTCATCGTCGCTTGCTGAATTGTGCATTACAACAAAGAAACCACTAGTATCGGTTTTGACCAAAAATTTAGTTGCTGATATAAGATTTTGCGCCGCATCAGAAGAAGGTCTATCTGAAGATCTTTGCGAGCCCACAAGAGCAACAGGTTTTGGAAAGCCAGCCAAAGAAAATGAAAGTGCCGCAGAAGTGTAATGCATGGTATCAGTTCCATGAGCTACAATGATTCCCTTGTATTCTGATCTAGAGTACAAGTCAAGTTTTTCTGCGATCTTTATCCAGTGTTCTGGTAAAAGATTTTCAGAATATTCAGAAAATAATACTTCGGTATCTATATTTGCTATCTTGGATAATTCCGGTACGCTTGCATTAAGTTCTGCAGCTGTTAATGCTGGCGTTACACCTCCAGTTCTATAATCTATCCTGCTTGCAATGGTTCCCCCAGTTGATATCAGTAAAATTTTGGGTAATTTTGGATCTGTTTGTGGTTGTATGGTGCTTTCTTTTTCTATAGATGGCTGCGACTCGATTTCTATTTGGGATATTTTTTCAATCTCTAGTCCTATGTTGTAACCGTTTTTTAGTTTGAGTACTATGTGACGATCATCACTGTGCTCGTATCTTGGCATCAAAATTCCCGAATAAGTTGAATCGGTTCGTACTTTGACAAGACTTCCTACCTCTATCTGGTTTTTTTTCAAGAATTCGAGGCATTTTCCCCAGTATCCGCTATAGGACATTTGCTAGGATTAGGATTGTTATTTTATTAAAATTACCTGTAGTAGGGCACTGCTACCTTCTCGCCTATCTTTAGCTCTTTCTGGGTTCTTACCTTTCGAACAGCCTCTTCAAAGTGTCTCATGGTTACTTTGGCATCTGTTGCCTGCTTTTCAGCTTCTTTCTGGTCTGGAT
>JAGWGO010000250.1 GCA_028867395.1 Nitrososphaerota archaeon
ATAGTAGTGGTAGCAGTCAACTCGACCTTGTTGACAATCAACGCGGGAGACTACATCTTCTATACTGACTGGATGTGGACATCATATGTGATATTCACTTTATCACAATCATTGATGCTCGCAGTCGGTGCAGCATATTACCTTACGTTCACTGGTGTACCAGGAACAGCAACCTACTATGCACTGATAATGACAGTGTATACATGGATTGCAAAAGGCGCGTGGTTCTCTCTAGGATATCCGTACAGCTTCATCGTTGTACCAATATGGATTCCGTCAGCAATACTGATGGACCTTGCGTATTGGGCAACCAAGAGAAACAAACACATGCTGATCTTGGTTGGAGGTGTGCTGTGTGGAATGTCAATGTCGATGTTCAACATGGTCAATCTATTGACAATAGATGATCCATTAGAGACTGCTTTCAAGTATCCAAGAACAACATTGCCACCATACATGACTCCGATAGAACCCCAAGTAGGAAAGTTCTACGACAGTCCTGTAGCTCTAGGAGCAGGCGCTGGTGCAGTTTTGACGGTAACGATGACTGCATTAGGCTGCAAACTAACAACCTGGACTTACAGATGGATGGCAGCTTGGTCCAAGTGGGACTAAATCTCCCTTTTCCTTTTACTTTATTTTATAATCTCTCACCGTAAGGTGCCCTCCATCTCATTTTGATTAAAAAAAGCTACACATTGTGTGATCTTTTCTTACCACCATAGAGGAAATTCTATTTTGAAATTAATCTATATTGAAGCAACAATATAGGCTAGTTTCATCAACACCAAAGCCTTTTGTAAAATGGGCAGGAGGAAAGAGACAGCTATTACCTATCATTACAAAACACGTTCCACAAAAGTTCGATAGATACTTTGAGCCCTTTCTTGGGGGAGGAGCAGTCTTTTTCAATCTAGTGTCACAGGGAAGGGATGCAAAATGGCTAGTGTCTGATCTAAACTCTGATCTGGCCTTGTCATATGTTACAATCAGAGACAGAGTGGAAGAACTAATTGATGCGCTAGAAACCCATTCAGCAAATTATTTCAAAAATCCAATCTCGTACTATTACAAAATTCGTGAGAGCAATCCAAAGGGCCAAATTGACAAAGTGTCAAGACTTGTCTTTCTGAACAAGACTTGCTTTAATGGCCTCTATAGGGTCAATAGTAAAGGCAAGTTCAACGTGCCACTCGGAAAGTATGTCAACCCAAACATTGTAAACAAGGAGAACCTTCTTGCTGTAAGTGCCACTCTCCAATCAAAAGATATTTCTATAAAATGTCAAGACTTTGAGGCCGCAATAAAAAATGCGTCAAGTGGAGATTTTGTATACTTGGATCCTCCTTATCAACCAGTAAGTGATACTGCAAACTTTACAAGCTATACAAACGCCAATTTTGGCTTTGATGACCAGGAAAGACTGTTTTCCAAGTTCAAGACATTGGACAAAAAAGGTGTCAAGATACTACTTTCAAACTCCAAGTCTGATGAAATAGTAGATCTCTTTAAGGATTTTTCAGACGGTATAATAGAGATAAACGCAAATCGATTCATAAATTCAGTATCAAAGAGAAGGACTGGACACATAGAACTTCTCATTAAAAATTACTAGGGAAAGACACGCCGAGTTTTTTCAGATAAAGTAAAATCAAAGATGTTTACAGGTTTGATTGACCTTGAGCAAATCCAACAGGGAAGAAATCTTGCGGATAGCGGAATCTACAAGCGTTGATCTTTTAGAGGAGAAAAAATCGTTGTATGAGGTACTGACGACATGCAAAAACATTGCGAAAAACCTCAACATTTCTGATGAGAATTCTTGGATAGACCTTGAACTCAATGGATATCTGGTAAAATACAAGACAAGAGACCAGCTTTATGACAGCTTGCCAGACTATAGAAAAACTAACTGGAAGTTCTATGACCTATACGGAAACATGGTGAATTTGCCTCCGGATATAGTAGATCTCTTTGGCAAGTCTGCCGTGTATCATTCTATCAAGGACCTTGAAAACAGCAGCCAAATTGTAATTGGCAGCCAGTTTTTGGAAAAGTTCAACAAGTTCATATCTGATCACGGAATGGACTATGCCTCAAAGAA
>JAGWGO010000251.1 GCA_028867395.1 Nitrososphaerota archaeon
GTCTCAGATTATGAATTTGTCTCAGACATACAGTATCTTGTTGTCAACGGAGAGATAAGCCTGGGCTCTGGTGGAAGCAAGACCGCAATACAAGACTCTAACACACTCCAAAACAACTTTCCAAAAGGCAAGATAAAGATAGACAACATGGTGCTTGATGTCCAGATTGCAGACACGCCTGATAGGATGACTGAAGGACTACAGTTTCAACAACCACTTTCTTACACCCAAGGCATGATCTTTGTCTTTCCCCAGTCACAGATTGTAACCATGTGGATGAAAGACATGCAGTTCCCACTTGACATGATCTGGTTTGACAGCAGCGGAAATGTCATTCACATTGAAAAGAACTTGGCTCCATGTACAGACAATTTGCCATGCCAGGTGTATGATGCTGGAAGCCAGAACACAAAGTATGTCCTAGAAATCACTTCAGGTTTTGTTGACAAGTTCAATGTGACTGCAAAATCCAAGCTAACCATACTTGGCAACCAGCAAGGTTAGACTCTCATCAAATTCAGATACAAGGAACTCATCCCAAAACTAACCAATCGGTAAATTATTGACGATCCTCTGGATCTATCTGGAATAATATTAGACACACCGCATGAGATTTCAGGAATTATCAGACAAGCAGTGTGGGTTCATATCAAGACATCTACCGCCGCCTGCACATACAGGCAGGCCAAGGACAAGACCTGGTGCGGTCTATGCGGACAAGGCATACGACTCGTCTGCCATACGCAGATACCTTGCGTCACGCAAGATAAAGTCTAGAATACCTAAGAGAATCTGGAAAGGAAGCAGGAAGAAGAAAACTGGCAGGAGATATGCAAGGGTAAGATCCGCAGTTGAGAGATTCTTTGCATGGCTCAAGTGTGGATTTAGAAGAATGTCAGTAAGATGCGAGAGGCTTGATGTGACCTACACGGGATTTCTCAATCTGGCATCATTTCTGATATGCTGGAGGGTTTTGGGATGAGCTCAAGATATCTTGAAACGATTTAGGCACTACAGATAAATTCCAATATCTTCAACCACAGGTAATGTCTGAAATCGTGCAGTATCAAGTCCAGCAACTAGTTGACAGTGGACAGACTGTGCAAATCTCACTTGTGGAGGATGTCCAGACAGAGCCGGTTTCACAAAAGCAACTGATGCTTGAAGCAATCAATAAAAAATTAGAACCAGAATTGCGCGACCAGATCTTGCCATTTTTAGAGGCAATACTTCAAGCGCAGCCTACGATTGCAATCAAGAGCTATGCCCAGACTGCAATTACCATATCCATGCCAAAACGCAGATATGAGAGGATGGGAAGCCCTCAGGTGGGCCAAAGGCTTGAGATAAACATCAAAAAGGTCTAGATCAATTTTTCTACTTCTGAAATAGATTCTAGAGGAAGCGAACACGTAAAGTCCTTGCAGATATAGACTTGGGTCTTGGAATCGACAAATCCTTTTCCTGCAAAAAACGGCAACTGTTGAAGGTCCTCTAAGACTTGCTTGTTTCCAACACTTACAAGTATGGATTCAGGAATGAATTTTTTTTCAATATAAGAACACAGTTCCTTGTTTGAATTGTTTATGATTGTAATCTCGGTTGGTTTTTTTAGATACATGTAGATTACATTTAAGAGTTGACCAAACCCAAATGGATTTTCTGCAGCCATGGTAGAAAGCGACTCCATTATCTTGAGTGATGCATCAAGATATTTTTTTTCTTGTGTGATGTGGTATAATCTCAACAATGCTCCTGCCGCAACAGAATTTCCAGAGGGCAGCGACAAGTCGTAAATGTTCTTTGTTCTAATTATCAGTTTTTCGTGGTTGTCTGCAGTGAAAAAGAAGCCCTTTTCATTCTCGTCCCAGAAATGCTCTATGAGGTAGTTTGCGTAATGGATTGCAAGATCAAGATATTTCTTTGACGGCTTGACCTCAAAATAGTCAACTAGAGCATTTACAAAAAATGCGTAATCGTCAAGATACGCGCGCAGTTTTGCATGTCCGTCCTTGTATGTGTGAAGCAACTCGCCTTCTTTTACCATCTTTTGCTCGATGAATTTTATGCAATTTTCGGCAGCCGCAAGAAAGTC
>JAGWGO010000252.1 GCA_028867395.1 Nitrososphaerota archaeon
CAGAACCTACATGAGGAGATGGAAAGAATCTCCCTTCAGGGGTCAAATCAGGACGTTGGCTTTGAGAACGCGTTTGACAATTGCCTACGGGATACAGGAACATCCATCGGGTGGACACCATTTTCCAAGGTGCGAGAGAAGATATGTCAGACAAGAGACCTATCTAGAGAAAAATTCTATCTACTTGCAACCGATCTGGTAGAGAAACATAGAGAAAAATATGAGCTCTCGTCTGGAGGACAGGAAGGGTTAGTCATCCGCGGTATGGTGCATGGTTTTGTGAGGACTGTCTAATGTACGCATACGGATTAGAAGACAATCCATATCCAAGCAGTCCGACGCCCACTGAGAAGGACGCCAAGATACTAGGAGGCAGGAGGCACAAGGAAGCCAAGTCTTCAATAGTAGAATGCATGAAAGATCTAAACAGCAAAGTGCAAGGCAGAGACTCGACTGATAATGACTTTAGAGTAATCACTGTAATACAAGATGTGGGTTCAGGAAAAACACATCTGGCACTACACATAAAAAATTTGAAAGGGCGCTATAACGCAGAGTGTTCCTTTGTTGATCTATCAACCATATTGCCCAAGACTATGCCAAGTCTCTACAATGCAATAATCAAGGGATTTGATAATGACTTTTTTGTGCAACTTCGTGCCAAATTTCTCACATACATTAAGGAGAGAGCAGAACAGGGTGATAATTCTGCAAAGAAAGCCATCAACTATACTATGATGAACAGGTTGACAGGATTGACAATCAAAGAAAAGGTAGATGATATAATCGTAGGAAAAGAATCCGTATCTTCTGAACATTTAAAACAATTTCTTGTTCAAAGATTTAGCTATTATGAGTCTACATTGATCAGAAATGTGATAACAAACTCCTTTGAAAGCATTCAAAACCTTGAGGAATTGATTGGAATGCTTTCAGCCATATCTAGACTCACACATAGATTTTTGGGTAAAATTACACTTGTGGAAGTAGACGAGTTTGATGGAAATAGGGATTCCATTGAATTCATAAAAGGAATAATAAACTCGCATCTTCCTGCATGCATCTTACTCCTTATCTCCACTCCATCAGGATATGCCGAAGTACAGAATACTAACTCGTCAGTTTTTGATAGGTTAGAAAAGGCAAATTACAAGATTGACTTGGCGGGATCAAACTCTAAGGACGAGCTTGCAGAAATTGCAGTTGAATACATAAAACACAATGACAAACACAACAAGTTCAAGGCCGAGTTGGAAGATGCTTTAATTGATAAAATTCAGGTGTTATATGAAGAATTTCCAGAGTTTAGGAGCGTTCGTTCAATAATCAACATACTGTATCACTCGATGGAAAGATCATCTCAATTATGTCTTGACAAAATTGACGAAAGTGTAATTGATGACGCAATAAAGCAAACATATCCAGGACTTAAAGTGCGGGGTAGCGTAATGGAGGTTCCAATCTCCGACTTTATCGCGATACGAAGAAGCTGTAGAGACCCATCTTCAGAAAAAGACCTGCGAGACGCAGTGCGAAACTTAACAAATCTTGCACATGAAATGGGTAGTATCTGCAAGCTTGAGAAGCAAAATCTTCCACTTGACATTGTCTACCAAGATCCATTTGGAGCCAAAGTAGGAGTGGCGATAGTTACAAACTCTGACAGCACAGGAAACCTTGATCAACTATCCAACATATCAAAATCGGCAATAGTGGATAAACTCATAATATTGACCAATAAAAAGATCCCAAATCCATACAATGCAACCGTTGTAAATGTGGACAAGTCAAAGGTAATCGACCTACTCTATTTTAACAACAAGTATAACGACAAAAAAATTGCTGAATCAGACAATGAGCGAGCAGAGATGCTTGCAAAGACCCTATGCATCATCTAAATTCTTTATATTTTTAAAACAGGTTGCCACTCTTTAGAGTATGGGAGAAAGCGAACTTGACAATCTTTTGGCCCAAAGACACAGAGACATTACACTCTTTGACTTTGACGGAAAAAAGGTCCCATGTATCATAATGGAAGAAAAAAGATTTGATGAGATAATGAAAGCCATAGCAGG
>JAGWGO010000028.1 GCA_028867395.1 Nitrososphaerota archaeon
TGGCGGGTTACTTGCCGTGCTTGAATTTGTAGTAGGTTGAGTTATTTGAGGCGACGGTGAACCCAGTGTAAGTGCTAATTCATCATCTGTCACAGATGATGTTGTTCCAAAAAGGTAAATCCCGGTGATTTGTTGTCCAGAGACTGGATCGAAAACCCAGCCGGCTTTGCTAAGATCAGTTGGTATACCTTGATCATTTGTAGGAACTATGTTGCCACCATGACTAGTTATCGCAGAATCATTATTTGATAATATTGAAATCTGAAATATGGAATTGAGCGGGAAGAAGCCACCGTTAAAATAAGATGATCTGTTGAGTTGACTAACTCCAAAATAATCAAGCGGTCTAATTGTTGTAACTTGTCCCTTGATTGGCATATGGGTAGACACTTGTAATTGGTATAATGATTGATTATTGGTTGTAGTAGGTGTTATGGCAAAAGTTACAGTAGAATTTGCTGAATCGGCCATCTTTTTTGCAACATCATAAAAACCACCCGCGCTTCGTATCTGAGTTGGTAAGAGTATAGATGTTAACTGGTCAAATAGATATGATGACTTTAGCTGTGGTGCGGTATAAACCACAGAAATTGTTCTGTTGCCTACTAATGCACCCGAAGTCCCTAATGCATTGCTTAGCTCACCTTTTGGTTGGACGTAGACTGACCAAAATGAAGCATTTAACAAAAATGCCTTGTCGGTGTCATTGATAAGAGTATCTCCAATTGCACGTGCGGTGGTTTGTATTTTTGTAATGTTGTAGGTCTCTATTAATGACGGGTTGTAAATGGTTATGACGATACAAGTTTGATCGTTAACTCCTTCAACACATGGATTTGCATTAGTTATAGCAATAGAAGTAACGTTAGCAGCGTTGGAAATTTTTTGATCTAGTGACGTGGGTACTCGCATCTCAAGAGGGCTTGTGCTACTCATTGTGATGAATGCTGTAGTTTGGTTTTGTATTTTCTTATCAACAAGAATTTGCGCGGTTTCTCGATATGTTGCAAGTTGAGGTTGTTGTGCATATGCAATCGAAAATGTACTGCCTAAAATTGTAAAAATTAGTAGCAATGCAACGATTACAGATTTCATTTAATGCCATTTTTTGACCCGACCTATTAAGTCTACTCTCGTAACTTTTCTATCTTGACTGCAAACCGCTGAAATGGCTCTTCCTTAAAGTGCTCTTTGCATACCAACATGGTCTCTTGAGGGTCAGGACCACAATCATAAGTAATCAAATATTCTGGTTCTTTATTGCAACATCTAGGGTATTTCACTTGCGAAGTACTAAGCTTCATAAAATAAAATAGTTTTAGATCGTCTCCAAATAGTTTAAATTATAATCAATCGCTTTATGTATTGACATCGGTTCAAACCGTAGGGGAACATGCCTGGCAGCTGAGGGCGCTTGGCTGCCAGGCGCTTTTAATTAATGACCTTTTCAAGTCTCAGAGTTTGATTTTTGATATACTCAAAGCCATCCTGCCAGAACTTTTCAGATGTTATGTCTATTCCATATTCTTCAAGTAATTCTTCTGGCTTCTTTGATCCTCCTGCTGAAAGAATCTTTACATAGGTAGGTGCAAATGACCTTCCTTCCCTCTTATATTGTTGAAAGAGAGACAACGATAGCAAATTGCCAAAAGAATATGAATAGCAATAAAACGGTGAGTGGAAAAAGTGAGGAATACAAGTCCATTCTACTGCAAAATCTGACGATATCGACAGCGAAGTACCAAATTGCTCTTTCAAAGTTTTCATGTATTGGCAAGATATGTCTTGTACCGTTGCGCCCTCCCCTATCTTTTGGTGTGCGTTTATCTCGAAGACTGTAAAGTATGCTTGTCTTCCCACAGTGGCATAAAGATCATCTATGTGATCAACGAGGATAGATTGTTGTTCCTCTTCTGACACTTGGTTTAAGATTCTGTCAAACAGCAACATCTCAGAAAACGTAGACGCAGTTTCAGCAAGCGGCAGAGGGGCCTCTTGTATGAAAATGGATTTGTCTGAAGCTGCCATGCTGTGAATTGCATGTCCTAACTCATGAGCCATGGTAAATACATCGCTGATTCTTCCTTTGAAATTTAACAAAACAAACGGTGTTATCCTAGGAGTTATCGTACTGCAAAACGCGCCGCTTCTTTTTCCCTGTCTTATTTGGGAATCTACGTGATCTCCCACGAAAACTCTTTTTGCAGATTCGCCAAGATTAGAATTGAAATTGTTGAGAGTTTGCAAAACTAATTTCACTGCATTGTCATATGTGTATCTTTTTTCTTCTTTTTTGTGTATTGGACAGTACAAATCGTATCTTCGAAGCTTCTTCATTTTCAAAATCTTGGCCTTTAGCAGAAAAAACTTTCGAAATACTCTTGCATTCTTACTACAGACAGAAATGAGTGATTCCACAGTTTTGTCGTCAACATCATTTCCAATATTTCTAACTGATATGGGGGACGCATATCCACGAATCTGAATGCATTCGTCTTTCCAATTAAGAACAATATTTTGGTAAATCTCTCCAAGTACTCCTTTATTTTTGTCAAATTGGGAGAGTAGTGATTTGTATGCAATTTCCCTTGTTTTTGCTTTGGGACTTCGTACAAGCTGAGTTAGCTCTTCTCGTGTATAAGTTCGTGTTCTGCCGTCGCTCTTTACAGTAAACTGAAATGCATTGGTGATTTTATCATATAATTTCACAAGAGCCGAATGGCCTGTGACATCCAGGGTGTTTATTATCTTCTCTTCAGGTTCTGATAATGAATACTTTGCAAGTGTTCTTTTATGTTTAAGAAATTCACGAAGGTCGCCTGTGTTCTGCATCAGCCTCTGTGCATTTTGTTCATCAAGTTGCTTTTTCCACCATTGATCAAAAAATAATGTTCGGTTATCAATTTCTGAGCCTATTTTTTGCATCTTTGTGAGAAGAGATGTGATTTTGTCAGACTGAGTATCTGATGAATATTCAAGCGAGGCGTATCCTGAAACAATGCTAAATCTCTCGATTATGTCTTCCAAGGATTCAAGTATACTAAGGAATTTCTTTTCAGAAATTTTAGGCGAAAGATACTTTCTATTCTTTTCAAATGCCTTAACTATGGATTCGATATGTTGAATCTTGTTCCTAAATGATTGCGAATCTGGGTCTTTGACAAGCTCATTCAAGTTCCACTTACCTTGCTTGAAAGGGCGCATTCACCTCGATTTCTAGTACCTCATTAAAATACTCTATGAAAAACTTCTGACAATTTGTAAGGGGTCTTATCAAAAGTGGAAATCCTACGCGCCTCTTATATATCAAAATTGTAATATGAGACTAATGAGCATGACAGCATGGAAATGTTACAGGTGTAACTTGGTTTTCAAAGAAAAATCACATGTCGACATGCATAACGAACTTTCACGGCACCACGCGATCAAAGTCAAGATGGTTGTGGCCTGATACTCTTAGTATCTTTCTAGGAAAAGCAATGTCAGGTTGTCATTGGCAAGTATTTATTTAACCCAGAAATTGATTACCCGTTCGTGGATCCTCATAGTTTTCATGGAAAAGACATACCGCACCTAAAAATCAAACCCAACATGAGTATTGATGACCTGGTAGAAATTTATGCAAGCACTGGATATAACGCCAGGCAATTAGGCGAGGCTGCAAAACTCTATTGTAAAATGATAGAAGATGACGCCACAATTTGTCTTACGATCTCCGGTGCCATGACACCTGTGGGATTTGGGGGTCTCTTTAAGACACTAATCGAGCGAGGATTCATTGACTGGATAGTATCAACTGGTGCAAACGTGTATCACGAGGATCATTTTGCATGGAATTTGCCCGTAAAGCAAGGACACTTTGAGGTTGATGACATGGTATTGTATGAAAAAGACATTGTGAGGATAAGAGACATATACATAAAAGGCGAAGAGACACTAAAAGCAGAAGACAAGATAGTTCAGAAGATGTTTTCTGATAATCTTATTGACAAGCCGTTCACTACTGCCGAATTTTGTAATGCAATGGGTAAATATTCAAAAGCTCATTCTAAAAATCCGGAGAAAAGCTTTGTGGTAACTGCATACGATTATGATGTACCTGTATATGTTTCCACTCTGAAAGATTCATCGCTGGCGCTAGATCTTGCTCCTCTGCGACTTGAAAACAAGGCATACAACCTTGATTTTGTACGAGAGATTATAGAACAAGCGGCCATAGTTTACAACTCTAAAAAATCTGGTATCGTGGAGATTGGAGGTGGAGTACCAAAAAATACTGCACAGCAAACAGGGCCACTCTTGGACCAAATACTGGGGCTTGGACATGGTGGTCAAAACTACATAATTCAGATAACAGATGCAAGACCTGATACTGGAGGTCTCTCTGGTGCTACATTGCAAGAAGGGAAAAGTTGGGGTAAAGTAAAAGACTCACATGAAGATGTAATAATGGTATACACAGATGCGACAATCGCATTTCCTGTTTTGTGCCTCTATGCTCTTAGCACTGAAAAAGCAAGAAAACCTAAACGTCTTTACAAAAAACTGGACAAATACTATAAAGATCTGACTAGTGCATATTTCAACAATAAAAGAAATAAAAAGTAATAAAAATGAAAAATAGAAGATCTAGAGTTTTAGGAATCCTCTAGTCTTTGAGGTGAATATGACGACACTAATGATTGCAAATACAAGAACTAGTGACGCCACTGGACCAAATTCTGGAACCGTCTGATTACCTGAAGAGGTCATGTTAGACATTCCAGTCATGTTGCTACCGCTACTTGTCGCTGGGCTAGATGCTCCTGCTGCTCCGACAATTATCTGTCCAGTCATCCATGGATGAACTTGGCAGAAGTAATTGTATGTGCCTGCAGTATTGAATGCGGGACTTGTGTAAGTCTTACCAGCTGAAATCAAACTGCTGTCAAAGACAGTACCTGTTTGATTGTCTGATGGTTTACCGCTTGTTGCAGTGTGACCAACTGTGTCAGCATTTGTCCAAGTTACAGTGTCTCCCACGTTGATGTTTAGGGTTTGTGGGTTAAAGCAGCTTGTTGGTGAGCAAGTTCCTTTTGTGTTAGCTGCACCACTGCTAATTGTGACTTGTGCATTAGCTGCAAAAGCTGGTTGAGCTACTGCAATTACAGCAACTAGAGCCAAAACGCCAAATAGTACGCCTATTGGTTTTGACTTCATCGGATTGTCTGACAAATCAGGGCATTATAAAGGCTCTCGTTTTTGACAAATGAATGATACATGTGGATAAGCAATGTCTAAAATCTATCATATCTTGCTCTTTCAACATCACGTTCGTCTTTTGTTGCCTTTTTCCATTCTTTGTAATGCTCTTTACATAATACGGTCTTCTTTCCGCCGGACACGCTTAAACCGGTTCCCTCAACCTTGGATGTGGTTAATGATCTAACCCCATCCTTGTCGCAACCAATGACGTTACACTTTGCACCCTTTGCTATGATGCCCATGAGAGCCCTTCTATCTCATATTATTTGAGCATTTTTAGCCCCCCAAGGCATAAACGCTTTAATCTAAAAGAACAATTGAAAGTAAAATGCTTAACAACTTCCGAGAGGGACTCAAACCTGCCCTACAAAATATGGGTAAAGTATTTGCCTCTACTGGTCTTTCTGCAAACGTTTGGACTGCGGTTGGACTTGGATTTGCTTTTGCATCTGCAATAGTTTACGGAATTCATCTGCACTATTCTTTTGTTATTGGTGGCGTGTTGTTGTTGATCTCAGGATTTTTCGATGTGGTGGATGGCCAAGTGGCAAGAGTCACAGGAAAGACATCTAAGCGTGGTGCCTTTCTTGATTCGGTTTTTGACAAAATAGCAGAAGTAGCAATATTTCTAGGTGTATTGATTGGCAATTACTCTGAAGGGTACCTTGTCATGCTAGCAATAACATTGTCCTTGCTTGTAAGTTACACTAGAGCAAGAGCAGAGTCTTTGGGTGTCCAGTTGCAAGGGATTGGCATAGGAGAACGAGCTGAGAGATTGTTAGTTATTGCGATAGTGGGCGTGGCCGGTTTTCTTAATTATGCAGTTATCATAGTAATAATAATTGCAGGAATTACTCTAATTCAAAGAATAGTTGCTACCGCAAAAAAGATAAACGACTAGCGTAATCTACCGGTCTGACGTCTTGAATCTGCTGATCTTATTTTTAATATGCCAAAGTGAATTGCGCAAGATATGCAGTAATATTTCAACACGGTGGGGGCTGCAATGTAAGCTCCCTGGGCCCTAAGTTCTTTAGCTAAACTATGTTCCACCAAATTCAGCCTCGAGGTAACTTTTTTTGCCTTGTCACGAGGTACGGTAGCGCCACAGTTAGTGCATTGTATACGATCAGAAGATCCTTTTCCACCCTTCTTTCGACCTCTACTTGCACGTTTTAATGGCATACGATATCTGTAATATGCCTCTAAATAAACGCATTTGACTGACTAATTTAGTGATAAATCCGATATTAGTTAAGAAATTTAAGATCCTAAGAAAATTACAAAATCTATGCGGGGCCTATGCCACGTCTGTCTGAGTTCCAATGTAGAGGTTGTAGTCGAAAAACGTCAAATAATATGCCTCTCATGTCTTAAAAAACAGAACCAGAAAAAGGACTAAATGGAAAGGTATCAGGGTATTAACCGATGAAGATCGCAATACTGTCTCACTGTACGATAGACGAAATTTCAAGAGACGGTCAAGTTGTAGAAACCCCAGGGGGACCAGCTGCTTATTGTGGAATCACTGCAAAGAACATGAAGTCAGACATTGAACTCTTTACCAAAGTGGGACCTGACTTTAAATTCAAACAAGATCTTGAAAAGAGGGGCATATCTCTCTCGCAGGCATCTTTTTCAAATAATCCAACTACTCGGTTCTTACTGAATATTATTGGAACTGACAGAGAATTGTATCTTAAAACGAAATGTGATCAAATAGAATTTAGTACTTCTGATGCAGACGGTTTCATAGTTAGTCCTGTCTTTGATGAGGTATCTGAAGAAATTCTTGATAAGATTAGAGATGATTCTGATTTTCTATTGCTTGATCCTCAAGGTTATCTTCGGCGCATTGACTCTACTGGTAAGATATATCTTGAAAAAACACTACTTGATATCTCAAGAATAACCGCAATCAAAACCGATCCAAATGAAGCGTATTATCTAACAGGCTTGAGAGAAAAAGATGCAATGATTGCATTACAAAGAAAAGGAGTAAAACATGTTCTTTACACTGACAAACAAAACATCTCTATGCTTGTCAAAGATAGAATGTATCACTTGCGTATCCCGGACATGAAGATTGGTGATACAACCGGCGTAGGTGACATATTCTGTGCAGCATTCACATGTTCATATCTGAAAGAAAAAGATTCCCTGTGGGCAATCTGTTTTGCCGTTGGAGCTGCACAAGCAGCCCTTGAAACAAAAGCAACTGGGTTGTCAAAAATTCCAAGTTCAGGTGCAATACAGCAAAATGCAGCTTATCTGTATAATCTCGTAAAGTTCATCCAAGTCTAGGCTTTTATTGCACAACAGTTCAATCATTAATATGAAAGTGGCCATTTACAGCCAAGATCAAGAACAAACTGTAAAATCAGTTAGGCTCTCACTTGAGACTTATGGAATCGAGTCTGTTGTGCTTACTAACAAAACACTCGGGAAAGAGATTGATTATGTAGTGGCAACAGGAGGGGATCGTGGAGTAAGGTCATACTTTCATCGTTTTATGAATAGCACCACCCCAGTCTTAGGAATAAATGAGTTTGAATCAAGTGGTTACATGGCTCAGACCGATCTAAAGGAATTTCCAACTTATCTTAATCGATTAAAAAAAGGCGATTTTACAATAGAGCATCTTACAAGAGTGGGTGTGAAGATTGATGGCAAAAATGTTTACCCGGCGTTAAATGATGTCGCAATTTTTTCTTCGAAAAGTGCAACCCTTGTCGAGCACGTTCTGCGTGTGAACGGTGAAGAGCTTTGGCATGATAGTAGCGACGGCTTGATTGTTTCTACACCAATTGGTTCATCCGCATATTCGATGTCTGCAGGAGGACCTGCAATTTATCAAGGCTCTAAGGTGCTTTGTATAGTGTCAGTGAACTCACTTGATATTACAAGGCGCCCGTTAATCGTGCCAGAGGATAGCTTCATTGAGATTGACGACATTTTTTCTAGTCTTAGATGTGAGGTCGTAATGGATGGAAAAGACAGATTCAAAGTTGACAAGATGGTAGAGTGCACAAAATTCTCTCAACCTGCTAACATCATACGAATGAAAAAAGACTCTACAACTGTTTCTGCTATGGCTAAAAAAGTAAAGCTCGCAGACGAGCTTTTGAACATGCCACCAAGCTCAAAGCTATTGCTAAAGACATTAGAATATGAAGGCGCCCTGACCCAAAAAGAACTAGCGGCAAAAACACTACTTCCAGATAGAACGGTTAGACTCGCCTTAAGGCATCTACTTGATAAAGGGTATGTAAAACGAAGGGTATCGCTTAGAGACACTAGGCAAAGAATCTACGAAGTTCCAAAATAATCAAGCGGTAGAAGCTGCATGTATGAAGGCTTCAAAGGACTCTTCTGGATATCCTGGTCTACTACTAAATTCTGGATGGAACTGCACTCCTAGATAGAACTTGTGGTTTGGAATCTCTAGAATCTCCATTCTTTTTTTGTTATCGCTGTATCCTGAAAACCTGAGTCCTTTCGTATTGAACATATCTAAATATTTTTGATTAAACTCGTATCTATGCCTGTGTCTCTTAAAGATGGTATTTGACTTGTAGAGTTTGAATCCTAGTGTATTGTCTTCTATCTTAATTTCATTTGATCCAAGTCTTAGCGAGCCTCCTTTGTTTTCAACAAACTTCTGTTCCGGCAGAAGATCAATAACTGGATTTTCAGTATTTGGATTGATTTCAGTAGAATTCGCATCTGTCAAACCGCATACGTATCTACCAAATGCAACCGCAGCTAATTGGAATCCAAAACATATTCCAAGATATGGTATGTTTTTCTCTCTTGCAAAGTTTGCAGTTTTGATTATTCCTTCGGCTCCTCTCTCTCCAAATCCTCCTGGCACAATAATTCCGTGATACTGCGAAAGTTTGTCAAGATCTCCATTCAATTCTTCAGAATCGATCCAATCTATTATTACATTCTTGCCAATTTTTGCACCTGCATGTTTGAGTGCATGATTCACACTAACATAGCTGTCAGCCAACTTGACGTACTTACCAACCATTGCAATTCTTACTTGATCTTTTACATTAACAAATGAACTTACGATGGCATTCCACCTATCCCAGTTGGCAGAAGTATTTACAAGACCTATCTTGCCGAATTTCTTGAAAATCACGTCCACGATTCCTTGGTCGTATAGCATCTGTGGCACCATGAGTATTGATTCTGCGTCATGACAAGAAAATACGTCTTTTTCAGAAACGTTGGAAAATAAAGAAATCTTTCTTTTTGCAGATGTCTCAAGAGGTCTACTACATCTAACAGCCATCAAATCTGGCTGAATACCTATTCTTCTCAGCTCCTGAACACTATGTTGAGTAGGCTTTGTCTTCTGCTCTCCTACTACATCAAGTGATGGAGCGAGAGTCACATGAACAAAAATCACATTGTTTGTTCCGTCCTCCAATCTCATTTGCCTTAATGCTTCAAGAAAAGGGAGGCTTTCAATGTCTCCAACGGTTCCACCGCATTCTACCACCAAGACATCTAAATTTTCACTCTTGGAGATTTTTCGGATCCTGTCTTTAATAGCATCTGTTACATGGGGTATTATCTGAACACAGGCTCCCAGATATTCTCCTCGTCTTTCGGCTTCTATTACACTTGAATAGATCTGGGCTGTGGTGATATTGTGCGTTCTAGGTATGCTTTGATTTAAAAATCGCTCATAATTACCAATATCCATATCGCATTCACCGCCATCATCTGTCACAAATACTTCACCATGTGCGATTGGATTCATGGTACCTGCGTCGTAATTTAGATAAGGATCAATCTTTACGCAAGAAACCTTTTGGTTTGAAAGCTGAAGAAGTTTTGCTATTGATGATGAGACAACTCCCTTACCTAGACCAGACATGACTCCGCCAGTCACAAAAATGTATTTTGTTTCTGTCTGCATATCTATGATATATTTGAGGTATTTTTATTTCATTCTGTGATCGTAGTATTTTTGAGACTTTTTGCAAACGAGACTATTTTACTGTGTATCTTTGTCTGCGGTGTTTTTGCAATTAATCGTAAAAATGCACTTGCAACAATTATTCCGTCTGCGCCAGTCCGTAAAATGGTTCTTGCTTGATCTGGGTTGTTGACTCCAAATCCAACTCCGAGTGGTAACCTATTGCCAAGTGTTCTTTTTGCATTTTTTATTGCATCCATAGTATATTGTTGAAATTTTTGCTGGGTTCCACCGGTTGTACCATATGTAGATACCAAGTAGACAAAGCCAGACGATGCCTTAGAAATTCTCTTTATTCTTTCTTTAGATGTATTGGGAGATATGAGGAAGATGGCATCCAATTCGTGTTTGTGGACAACATCTAGGTACTGATCTGCTTCTTCGATTGCCATGTCTGGAAGTATAATGC
>JAGWGO010000029.1 GCA_028867395.1 Nitrososphaerota archaeon
TCTCGTTTGACTGTTTTGCAAGGTTTTCTGCGTCAAAGTTCAGCCTATAGTTACCAGGCTGCGGGTTGTTCCATGTAAAACTCACGGTAGAGTCTTGTCTTGCGGGAACTGTGCCGTTGAGGACTGTATCATAAAACAAGAACCCACTATCATTTAGTATTCGAAGCCTAAAGAGTACTGGATTTGCAGCTGTGCCTCCGGTGTTTTCAATCTGTTTTGTCATCACTAATTTCTGATTCTCGTTGATGCCTTGACTTGTCAGCGAGAGAGAACCGTTAACCCATCCAATCTCTGCATTTGTAGGACCTTGGTTACTAACAACAACTATTCCAGAAGGCCACATGTCTGTTTGATCATAGTATGAATACTTGCCAATGGTTCCAAAGAACTGGGTGTACGAGTGTACTGGAAGTATAGGTCCGCTGTCAAATGTCCCAACCGGACCTCCATTTGGAGTTCCTGCAGTGGCGGTGTGAGTTCTATTGTCATTGTTAATCCACGTTACAGTACTTCCAGGTGAGATATCGACCTCATAGGGCTTGTAGCAGGAAAGATACGGTAGGCAGTGATTTGTCGTCCCGTTTACGATAATTACTTGAGAGTCAGTGGCAAAAGCACTTCCTCCAACTGTAAGAAGAAAGGCTGAGACAGCACCAAAAACGACATATCGGGAATTCAATGTATAAAAATACGTTATTTTAGACATAAACTACACTCATGCATTATGAGTAATCTTTATTCTCTTACAGATAAGCTTAGAGTTTGATACACTCTACCAGTACTAGTTCTTCAAAGAACAGTTTCTTTTTTGCAGCAATTTTTGCAGAAAACCCAAGACTCTCAGTCCTTCTCATCAATTCTTGATAGTTTGCAAGCGAGGATGTAAGATACACCAGTCTTCCATTTTTTTTGACTGCATCGCTTGCAGATTTTATTATATTTGTGGTAACCCCAAGTCCCTCCTCCAGTCCGTCTACTGTAGGATCTATAACCTCCTCAGATGGTAAGTATGGTAGGTTGCAGACAACAAGATCAAATTCATAGTTTAGGGCGTCTGCCGAGTTGCAACAGACACAGTTTTCTACAGTCTCATGTGCTTTTCGTAGTGCTCCAAGTCTGATATCAGTTGACACCACAAGGTCAAAGTTATCCGACATGACGTTTGCAAGAAAACCAGAGCCTGTTCCAACATCAAGGGCGGCTTGACCCCTTTCTTTTTTTATAAAATCGGCAAGAAAGAGGGTGTCTTCAGATGGTTTATAGTAATCATCATCAAGTGATCTTTTTTGCAATATTGATTATCTCTCCATCTGATAGGTCTTCAAGTCTTTTATCGGAATCTATTACAAGACCAAATTGCTTTGCAATGTTTCTTACAGTCTTTCTTCTAAACGAAAAGAGTTTGTTGACTGCTGCCAGAACATCCTTTGATAAAGTATGCTTTTGTTCCAGTCGTATTACTACAGAGTCTACCTTTGGAACAGGCTGGAAGTTGGTCTTTTTTACGTCCAAGAGTTTTTCCACATCAAAGCAGTATCCAGCAAGAACGGACACTGCCCTTCTGTTCTTTCCTTCCTTTGAGAGTAACTTTTGGGCAAACTCCTTTTGTACCATTACTATGGCATGGGAGAACTTTCTCTGTACAAGCCACTCTATGGCATTTCTGCTCTCAGAATAGGGAAGATTTGATACAAAAACGGTAAAATCAATATCCATCTCAAAGGCGTCCCCGTGCTCAATTATCAGGTTTTTGATGCCAGAAAACCTTGCTTTTACCCTTGCATAAAGTTCGGCGTCTTTTTCAACAGAGATTACTGATTTTGCCTTGTTGCACAGATACAGAGTAAGTATGCCTTTTCCTGTTCCAACCTCAAGTACAGTATCAGTTCTTTTGATACCAGCATTGTCAACTATAGATTCTGCAACTTGATTTGATGTTAGAAAGTGTTGTCCTAGAGCGTGACGTTTGCTCATTTTCTGACAAAGAGATTCATTCTAGTCTCACCTGTGATCTCTTCGATTATTCTTTTTGCAATCTGTTTTGCAGGCTCTTTGAGTCCCACTCTTTCTTGCAAGTCCTTGAAATCAGAGAATTTTCTTTTCTCTCTTTCTTCAAGCATGGTCTTCATGTAGGTTTTTCCAATACCTGGAATCAATTCCAGTGCATGTATTCGTGGAGTCAATGGTTGTGCGTTATTTAGATAGTCCACAAATCTTTGTTCGTTATGTGTAACTATTTTTTCAACTACTGATGCAAGCTCACTTTGAGCAGAAGAAGATATCTGGTTGAACTCTAATCTTCCAAGCACTGAAAGAATTTTTGTTCTTCCTTCTTTTCCAATGTATACACGTTCACCTATCTCAAAAGTAGAGTTTGGCATTGCAAGAAGTTCAAGTATAGTCAATCTCTCTTCACCTAGCGCGGTTACAATTATTCCGTCTCTTCCCCGCACAGTTGTTGATTTGCCTCTAACTACAAAATCTAACACGTATGCGTACTCTTCATACTTTCTAGTTTGAGCTCTCTCCAAGAAAACTCTGCTCCTAAGATTAGGCGTTCTCCTTGATAATCTTCAGCATCTTTTCAAGCGTTTCTGCCAGAATCAGTTTCTTCCAGCCAAAAGTAAACGCTCTTAGCTCCGCCTCGGTACTTGGCAGATTGTTAACAATCTCAACTGCCTCTTCGTCAGTAATGTTACATTCTTTGACGAGTTGTTGTTTGAGTTTCTTTGCGGCTTTTGGATCAATATTTGCAAACTTGGTAACATAATCATAGGTCCATCTTTGGATTTGATCCATAGATTCAGCATCAACTTTTTCCATAATTTCTTTAACTTCTGGAATAGAGATGGGTTGTTTTTTCTTAACTTCTTCCATATTTACACACCAAACGGTTTGATATGGTCTAACCTAGTGATTAAGGTTTTTGTCTTGTTACCCAGCTTGACTGCTAATTTTACTGTCCTGCGGCCTACATCGTTTACGGTACCGACCTTTCCATGATACCTACGATGTGGGAGTCCTTTGTGTTGCGACGGGTCTATGATTACTAGAACCTTGTCGCCTACCTTGTACTCTCTTAGTAGGAAAGATACTCCCCTCTCCGCGTCCTTTGTCATTACAGATCGTGCCTTGTGCATAAAGCCATGGGAATGACCTCGTGGCTTCTTAGTAGTCATATCGCTAGGACTTCAGTCGGACCTAATTTAACACTTATGCCCGTAAAAAGAAAGAATTTGTCTTTTGATGGTTTTTTAAAATAAAGGAAAATAAGGGGTTGAATCTATTCCTCAGATTCTTCTTTCTTTTTCTTTTTCGTCTCTTCTTCTGGGTCGGCTACGCCGCCTTCTGTCACAGTGAAGAGCACTTCTTGTTCTGGGTGGTGCGGGCTGTCAACCATTCTTGCAATTCTCTTCTTACCGGATTTTTTAAGGTAGACACGGTAAGTTGATGCATGACCAACAATGTTTCCTCCAACAGGTCTTGTTGGATCTCCAAAGAATGTGTCGGGGGATGCTTGAACTTGGTTGGTGGCTACTATTGCAATATTGTATGCCTCAGCAGTTCTAGAAAGCAAGTGCATGAACTTGTTCAGTCTTTGCTGTCTTACAGAGAGAGTTCCTCTGCCAAGATATTCTGATCGGAATAGTCCTACTGCAGAGTCGACAACGATTAACTTTATCTTGTTCTCTTCAATCACAGGACCTACTTCCTGCATTATCAGTTCTTGATGTGAGCTGTTGTATGCTTTTGCTACAATGATTCTATCAAGAGCTTTTTCTGGTTCGATTCCCTTTGCTTTTGCAATGGAGACTATCCTTTCTGGCCTAAACGTTCCTTCCGTATCAATGTACAAGACTCCACCGTCTAGTCCGCCTTCTTCTTTTGGCTTTTGCACAGTTACACACAATGTGTGACAGAGCTGTGTCTTTCCAGAACCAAATTCACCGTAGACTTCGGTTACTGCCTGTGTCTCTATTCCTCCATCAAACAGAGTATCAAGAGAATTAGTTGCAGTTGTTATCTTGCCTATGTCCTGTCTTCTTTTGTAGATCTCAGTTGCACTGACAAATTCTTTCTGGAGTTGGCCACTCTCAACTAGCTGCTGCCTTGCCTTGTTGACTAGTTTTATGGCTGTTTCAACATCCATACCAGTAATTTCTGAGATATCTACAGGACCTCGTATAACAAGATCCAGTATGTTATGCACTCCTGCATCACTAAGCTTCTTGGAAGTTACAGGGCCTACACCCTCGAGACTTTCTAATCTTAAGTCATCCATATTACCGTAGTTTACGGTACGAGTACCTAATAAAGATATTGATTGAATACACTGGTAACTTGAGATGAGATTTTCAGACCTTTGAAAGAATGGTAACTTAAGGGTGATAATTTCGGGTTGGAACATGGGTGTTAAGTTAGGGGTGATTATGTATGGATTCGATCTTTTGCTGAATCTCAAATGATGCTTGCATGATCTCATCATCGGATTTACAGCCAGATATTACAATTTTACCAGAAGCGAATATCAAATAACTTCCTTTGTTTACTGATTTGAGAATTACTGCTGGAAATTGGTCGGGTTCATATATTGCTCCCCTCAATTCTCTTACCATTTTATTAATACTTAATGAATGATCTAGTGATAATGTAGCTACTATATTTTGGATTTTGGGTTCGATCTCTACGTCAAAGATGAGATTAGCCTGTAGAAGTTGAAACTTTGCATTGTTTAATTGTTTAAACGAATCATTCGTTGATTTTGCACCTATCGAAATCACTTTTCCACTGGAGAAAACGGTTACTTTTCCTTTCGTTTCGGGTAATTTCACGTAACCACATCTGCCACCATATATCTCACCATCATAAATTCCCCATTCAAAATTCAAAAATTTGGTAAGATCAACTTTTTGACGCAAGTCTGCTGTAGATATTACATTGGAAATAATGAGTTGCATATTGGTTAGTGAAATTGTGTAATATATTAGGGATCATTCTTTGTTAAGGATTCTAATTTCTTGACATCTTTCCACTTTAAGAGATTGCTCCTGAATTATTATCATTTTGTTAAAATCTTAAATATTTTTCAGCATTGCATGCGGGGAGTAGGTCTACCAGATCATGATGGATAAAGTGATCACAGTAGACCTATGTAATTAAATCGGATTCAAGTTATCTAAGCGTACGCTATAGTTTTTAGTATGTTTCATAGAACTACGTGGTTATCATAAAGAGGTATTACTCAAATCATAAACTGGGCACATTATTGGAAAAAGAATAACCAATTTCATGATTTGTATCATTTGTGTATCCTAGCTAAACTCAGAACATCCCACGGAGTTTAAATAGAACTTCAAATAATGGCATTATAGCTGAATGACAAAAAAAGAAGAAATGAATGATATTATCCAATATTTAATACCACTATTAGAGAATCTTGGTATTTCTAAAGAATACTGTAAAATAGACGTTACAACTGAAAGTAGCGGTTCTCAAAGAGGAGATGTTTGGATCTCTCTTGTTAAACAATCTGATAAACACTTTGAAGAAAAAATTGTTTGTTTGATAGAGGCAAAACATAGAAAATCAGAAGTTGGCGATGCAGATTGGCGTGATGCTATGAAACAAGGTAAAGAGAAAGCCTGTAAACAAGGCTTGAATTATTATGTTGTAACAAATTGCAAGTTAGATTTTAGATTTTATAATTCGCATAATGATGATGAAATAATACTTGATGGAGTATATATTACAAAATTAATGTCGCTTGATATTTTACAAAAGATACAGACACAAATTTCTATCGATAACTCTTCTGTCATGCATAAATCAAAAAAAATAGCAACACCAATTTCCCCCTCTAAATTTCATGACACATTGAAGAATCTTGCTGATATTTATCGTTCAGCTGGATTAAAAAAAGGAGATGAAAGAATTGATCCCACTGTTAGTTTTGTTGTTCTAAAATATATTTCAGAAAAAGAACTTCAAACCAGAACTCTTCATAAAAACATAAAGTTATGGGATAGTTTGAGGAAAATTGCGACTGATCAAGAAGTAGGAGATTTGAAGGAACAATTTACAAGTATGGTCAGTATGATATGGGGATCTCGAAGCCAGTATAAAGATAACATATACAAAGATTTCAAAGATCTTATTCCTTTTTCTTCTCGATTAAAAAACGAACATTTTAAAAAAATCTATAATGAATTGGACAAATATCATTTTCATGGAGCAGGTTTTGATTTGTTTGGAGCAATATACGAAGAATTTGCTTCTCAGACCAAGAAAAAAGAATTTGGCGAATTTTACACTCGTAGACATATTACTGGAATAATAGCAAAACTACTACTTCGTAACGAAATTAATCCTAGAGAAATGATAATTTCTGACCCCGCATGTGGTTCGGGAGGATTTCTCACTGAAGCATATACTGCATTATATAATAATTATGATGTGCATGGAAAACTAAACGATGCAGTTCGTGAAAGATTAAAAAAAGATACTTTTTGGGGTTATGACAATGATGAAAAATCTGTAGCTAGAACTAAGTTGAACATGTTTCTTGCTGGTGATGGGCATATTCACATCTATGAGAATGATTCACTCGTAGATTGGAATCCTACTTTAGGATATTCTGAAGATCACTTCGACTATATTTTGACTAATCCGCCTATGGGTCCATATGATGGTGATGCAGACGTATCAAAATATGATTTTACCAATGAAAAAAGGTACGAATTACTTTTTTTGGAAAAGGTTGTAAAATCGGTCAAGCCCGATGGTGGTGAAATTGCCATAGTGGTGAATGATGGCGCATTAGAAACACCCTCACGTAAGGATTTTCGGGAAAAGTTATTGAAACATTGTAATATCTATGCAATAATCTCTTTAACACGATATGCCTTTGCCCCATATACGAAAGAAAAAACCTACGTCTTGTTTATGCAAAGGAAAGAAAGAAACGGTGACGGTATACAAAAGATTCCAATTTGGCATTATATTCTAGACTATGATGGATATGCAAATAGTGACAAAAGATACAGAACTAAATCAAATGATGACTTACCAGAATTACAAAGTTTGTTTTCAGACGCTTTGGAGTTATCATTGTCATTTGGTACTAATCCAACTAAATTTCATGAACAACGCAATAATTTTGAACGCCAAGTTAAGGAAACAGAAAAAGAAGAAGGACTTACAGGTTACAAATGCAAGTATGTGGAAATGAAAGATGTCAATGCAGATAATTTCTTTAATTTGCTTAGCGAGTATCATTTACGACCTTATAAAGTAACTGAGATTACTGAAAAAGAATTTGAAGCGAAAGTTGACGAAATTAATAAAAAACTTCGTGAGATTGTAGTTGGTTAGATTATGCCTATTAATGAAAAAATAGGAGAAATTTTTGATTTCATACCTGAGACAAATTTAACAGAGGATTACTTCTATGAGCATAAAGGATCATTCCCTGTTTTTAGTGGTCAGACAGACGAATTGGGAATTGTAACCTACATTGACAGTTATAATCAGAGTGGTGATTGTACAACAGTAACGACTTATGGTAATAATGCGGGAAAACTCTACTTTAGGACTGGCAATTATACCATTGGTCGTAATTGTATGGGGATAAAGCCCAAGGACAAGTACAAGAGCGAAATTAACATGAAATGGTTTTCATTCAAGTTCCAAGGTCTATTTTATAAATTAAGAATAGGTGATCCCGATGGACAAAGAAGCCTTAACCGAATGCTAATTGAAAATTTCAAAATCTCAATTCCATCTTCTCATGTTCAAGAAAGACAATTAAAATTATATGAAAAAACAGAGAAATTAAAACAGAGAGTAGACCAAATTTCGATGGAAATGGAACAATTTTTAAAATCTAAGATAGCTGGGTTCAAAACAATACATCATGAAAAAATAGGAATAATATTTACTCTTGAAGGAGGAAATAGCGGATTAACTGAAGAATTTGTATACCATAATCGACCTAGCAGAAAAACAGATGCAATTTCAATATTATCAGGGGCTACAATACAAGATAACACATTAGGTTCAATACAAAAAGATGCAATATTAGAAAATGGGAATCCATTAAAAATTTATTCCAGCCCGACAATTTTAGTAATTAGAAAAGGATCAGCGGGAAGTATGAGATACATCGATCAAGGAGAATTTACTACAAATGATGATGCATATGTAATGATTGTCAATCCAGAATGGAAAGATAAGATAGATCTCCGATGGTTTTCTTATCAATATCAGGAATTATTTAGAAATCTCGTTACATCTAAAAGCGATAATGCTACTTTTAGTAAAGAATATGTTGAAGAACAATATGTGTCTCTTCCTGACATAAAACATCAACAAAAGATTGCTGATAATTTACATAAACTTGATACAATAATACAGAAACTCAAAGATTTGAAAAAAATATCTACTGATTTGATGGAATGTGAAATAGTTGAATGCCAATAATGATCCTACATGTCCTCACTGTGGAAAAAAACAGAACCAGTCACAGATTAAAAAATGGAAATACAATGGAACTACAGAAGTAAGTCGATATGAATGTTCATGTAAAAGATTTTTTCATTTTTATAAGAACCCCAGAAAAACTTGGACTATCCCAAAATCTAAGAAGGCTTAACTTCTATTTTCTTGCCTTCGAGAACAAACTTGATCTTTTCAGGCATACCTAACTTCTCAAGTATAGGCTTCGGCACCCTACATACCCAACTATTCGTACCATCGAAGGTGAGTTTTACATCAAACTCCTTTTCATCCTTCTTCCAACGTGTCAATAATCTTAATGGAAAATACTGCTATAAAAGATTACGTACGTATACAGAAACAATAAATATACGTACGTATATTATACCTGCATGATAAAACAAGATAATCCAAGAAGCGAAAAAGCAATAGAAATTTTCTCCGAAGCCAATTCAATCAGAAAGATAACCAAGAACCATTATCGAGTCAAATCACAGACGCAAGACAGGATCTACAATGTTACAAAACTCAGAGATTCCGACGTGTGGATCTGTGACTGTGCAGATTTCAACTTTAGATTAACCCACAAGGATGACAAGAGATGCAAGCACATCAGAAGCATACAGATGCTTCAAGATTCAATTGAGCAGGAACTAAACATCGAAAAACTAGACATTCCTAAAATCTGTCCAAAATGCAATGGTACTACAATAGTAAAGAATGGAATAAGAAAAGTTCAGAACAACCTAAAAAGACAAAGATATGCTTGCAAGCAATGTAATCACAAGTTCAGTTTCCATGAAAGCGGATTCTCAGGAATGCGAATAAGCCCACAAATTATCATAGAATCGATAAACCTCAAGATGTCTGGCATGTCCTACCGAAATATCATGAGACATGTCAAGGCAACACATGATGTCAAGGTTAGCCATGTATCGATTACAAAATGGGTAGGAAAATACATGACAATCATTAAAGAATATGTGGACACGCTTGTGCCAGAACTCTCAGATGTCTGGTCGTTAGATGAAGCAATGATAAACGTCAAGGACACCGAAGAAATGAAAGGAAAAGGATTCTATGATTGGCTTTGGACTGTCATAGATCCAAAGACAAGATTCATTCTTGCAACCGAAATATCAAAGAGGCGAGAGATAGCAGATGCTAGAAGCATTGTATCAAAGGCAAAACAGGTATCAAAGCCAAACTATGTGATTACCGATTCCTTGAGAACCTATGAAGGTGCAATTCGAAAGGAACTTGACAATCGCAAGGTTGCACATATCAAGACTAATGCAATCAAGGACGGGTTTCAGAACAGACCAATAGAGAGATACCACAACGAACTAAGAGAAAAGACAAAGAGCATGCGTGGACTAGGCAATGACGAATCGGCTCAAAAATATGCTGATGCCTATGCAACATATCATAACTTTGCGAGAGAGCATACAGGACTAGATGGAAAAACACCAGCCGAGGCGGCAAAGATTGACCTTGAGTTGGGTCACAACAGGATCAAGGATCTAATCACTAAAAGTACTGAATCAAAGTGTAACTTTGTAGTTCAGTTAGGAAAGAGAATCAAGATGGTAAACATTCTCAACGAGAAGGACTGCATAAAGGTGATTGCCAAGGGTTGGATGGAAAAGCAGACATGGAGAGAGATAAACGACATCTTGAGACTGAATCAATTTAACTGGCTATCCAACGGCAAAGACAGTTGTTGGATAAAGCCATTCTCCTAAGTTTTTATTTCAATGTAGGAGATGCTCAAACATGGCTGTTTCAGACAAAGAAATTGTTATAAGGCTGAAAGAAACCATAGAGTTTCTCAAAGTAGAATCCGTTGGTGGGGTGTGGAATACGCCTCAACTTATTGCCATGTTAGAGGACATATTCAAGGAAGATTCCAAGGTTTTCAAGAACAAAGAACGTTAAACTTGAATTTCTAATAAGTACCGTCTTTTACTTCCATTGTGTTTGAACGCTGACCTTTCCAATCAAGAATATAACCAGCCTCAGGAACCACATGATGGCATCTGTCACACCCTATATCACATGTGCAGTTTAGACAAATGCATCTACATCTTTGACATGGT
>JAGWGO010000253.1 GCA_028867395.1 Nitrososphaerota archaeon
CATGGATAATATCAATTTTCAAAACACCTGGGGAGTGGATCCTCAGGTCTACACCGGTTTCATCATCGGGATTGTGATCATAACCATCTGTTTTGTTTTGGTGTTTGCCACCTGTATCCTCTATTCCAATTTCACCCAACGCATCAAAAAGAACAAATGACAATAATAATAATAAAGGACTATTGATTGATTTATTCATTCTTTGACATTCTTTCTCCAATCGCCCTTTCGGCTGTATAATGAGTGTTTCAGATAGCTTTTTGAGATGGCATCATTGAGCTTGTTTCTCGGGATCACAGTGACATTATTGCGTTTCAATGCCATGAAATGGTTGATGTTGTTGTATGGAAAGACATTTAATTCACTGTTGGCCTTTTGGGCCCTGTGATGGTTGATCAGAAAAAGCATGTTCATAAACCCATCAAGGATGATCTCACCATCTGGTTGAATCATCCTGGGTTTCTTTTCACCTTCTCCGATAGCAGTCTCCAAGGCAAAAACATCTTCCCAATGTTGTTCTTGTTTACTCATTTATTATTGAAAAACCAAAAAAAGGAAGGAGGGGCAAGCGTGAATAAGGTTTTTTTGGTTTTCAGTTTTTGACATAAACGGGGAGTGCCTGTGATCCAATGGGATTTCCGACAGATCCAAAAACTTGGTTATGAAGGTCTGTGTAGCCACGCCACAGGGGGTTTGATTTCTTTTCTTCTTGCACGATTTGCCCATTCTGTTTGTAGATGGCCAGGTAGTTATCAGGGAAGACAAAAGGTGATGCCACCATGGGCATGCTGCGCTCTTCAATGTCTTTTCTAATGGCGTAGGTGCTGGTGTTGGCAGCCTGTTCCTCAAACAGGTCAGGTCCGAAATTGGAGAAGGCATTGGCATAAGCAGCCCCAATGACTTTTGTCTTGATATCAGATTTCCTGGCAGTGTCTGAGAAGTGGAATGGTTTGTTGAGGATGGAGAAGGGGGGCACCAGGTTGCCATACACCTCATTGTTGATGTTGGGAACGGGGATGGTGAAATAACCCACTGGATCGGGGCCATTTATCAAAAGGTCTCTTCTGGACAACACAGAGAGATCTTTGGTGGCAAAGTTACCATCCTTTGCGATAACATCAAACAAGATGGGGGCTTGCAAGCAAAATGAGGGCCCCAGGGGCAATCTGAAGGCACCAAAGAGACTTTCGCTGTGGAAGGTGTATACCTTGTTGCGTCTATCAAGGTACATCCATTCCCTGAATCCAGAGGCCATCATCCGGGCAGAGATCCCCCCGCTGGCAGCAAACATGATCGTGTGTCCAACAAAGATGTTGACAGTGAAAACGGGGAATATGATAAGCGGGGAAACTCCCTCTTCTGTCATGCCCATGATGCTTCCAAATGAAAGTGGAGTTTGCAAAAGCATGTACATAATCCCCTTCATCCTCAAAGAAAGTGAGGTGTTGTTATCCAATTCAATCAACCTCTTTTTCATCAATCTCATATTTGAAGGCAAGACAATCTCAATGTCTTTGTTTTGAGCAAACGAAATATCAGAGTATGCTACTGCTGCTCCGAGTTTTGGGCCAATCAATATCCTTCTTGAATAAGTATTCGCTCGGATGTTCTGTTGAACATTAACTTTATCATCAGCAGGAACCCCAGTTGCCGCCTTTTCGGCTGAGACTTTTGTTGGAATTATAGTACCAGCAGTTCCGTGCATGGCAATATTTTTAGCTGTGTCTGCACCATCATTTGTTGTTGGTGTTGGTGTATCTGGATCGACCACCAAACCGAAATTCTGACCACCATTCACTGCATATAAAGCAGAATTATGGTATCTTTTTGATTTTGTTGATTGATAAACCCCTAATTCATATAAGCTGGCAAATTTGGTTTTGTCATTTGAGTTTTGGATAAAAGGGGCTTCGACTTGAGCTGCATTAAAAAGATGAGTGATCATGCGATTGATAAGATTCAATTCACCATCTGTGTTGGTGGGCAAAAAGCAAACATGAGAATCCACTATCTGTTTTACAATATCTTTTGATACTGGTCTTATCCCATATCCTG
>JAGWGO010000254.1 GCA_028867395.1 Nitrososphaerota archaeon
AAGATGATTGCAGAGGTCTCTTCTGTTGTGATACCTGAGAGTGCCGACCTTGACCAGTTTGATAAAACAATATCAGAGAAAAACATCAGGTGCCCAAAATGCAAGGGAATATTTGATGCTGCAAAAAAATTCAACATGATGTTTCGGGTAGGAATAGGACCGCAGGACGAGCCTGCTTATCTGAGGCCTGAGACATGCCAGTCCATCTTTGTCGATTTTCCAAGGCTTTACAAGACAATGCGGGGCAAGCTTCCCATCGGAGTTGCACAGATAGGAAAGAGTTTCAGAAATGAGATCTCGCCTAGACAGAGTCTACTTCGGCTACGAGAGTTTTACCAGGCAGAAATAGAGATCTTTTGCAATCCCAACACACTTGATGATATCAATAGGTTCTCAGAAGTTGAGAACACAGTTTTGCACATAATGGTTGATGACACCATAAAACCAATGACTTGCAGGCAAGCCTATGAGACCAAGATAGTTCCAAACAAACTTGTCGCGTATTATCTCGGACTGCTTGCAGAGTTTTATCAAAAGGCTGGAATCGATACAAGTAGGAGCAGATTCCGAAGACTGGGGGAGAAGGAAAAGGCGTTCTATGCATCTGTTGCGTTTGATTTTGAGGTAGAGACCACAACTGGCTGGCTTGAGCTTGTGGCATGCAACTATAGGTCTGACTATGACTTGACAAGCCATGCCAAGGTAAGCAAGGAAAAGTTTGAGGTGCTAGATGATAACGTAAAGGTCTTGCCGCATGTCTTTGAGCTTTCCATGGGAATTGACCGAAGCTTGTATACCATATTGGAGCACTGCCTAAAAGAAGACAAGGAAAATGATAGGGTCGTGCTATCCCTCAAGCCATATCTTGCGCCAGTACATGTTGGCATATTGTCACTTGTAAAAAAAGACGGCCTTGCAGAAAAGACAGATGAGATCTTTTCCAAGCTTAGGACAAGATATGACGCTTTCTTGGATCACTCTGGCGCAATAGGTAGGAGATACAGGAGGCTTGATGAGGTTGGAGCCCCCTTTGCAGTTACAGTAGATCACCAGACACTGCAGGACGAGACAGTTACAGTAAGGATGCGGGATTCCATGGCCCAAGAAAGAATAAAGATTGCAGATCTTGATTTGTACATTGCAAGGTCTGTTGCGTTTCCGTAAACATCCTGATTACTTGGATTGCAGTGTTATTGGTGTAGCGTCAGTATCCATGTACTTTACCTTTAGGAAGACATCGCTTGCTGCCTGAGCAAGTGGCAAGAGGGTGCTCTGTGAGTCAATTCCCACTGTCCATTTGCCAACTATCGGGTCAGAAGATGTTATCGAGAAGCGCTCAAGTGGACTGTCTGGTCCAGAATATCTTACGAGGAATGTCTGCTGACCTACTGTGACTATGTTAAAGTCGCCTCGCAGTCCCATGGTAGACTTTGTCACAAGGCAGTTGTCTTGCCCTCCAATCACACATGTGCCGTCTGGTGCAGTAAGATGGTATCTCATTGTTCCCTGATTATGGAAGGAGGAGTAGAGCAATACTGGGTCTGCTACAGTGTTGTTGCCCTCTGTTAACGACGCGATGTCTGCTCCATTTGTTATTGATAGCGTCTTGATTGATGGGAATGATGTTAGGGTTGATGTAACTGTATCAAATGACTGTCCGTAGACCGTTGCCTCTGCGTATACTTGGTGATCTTTTATCTCATCAATTGTTGGAGCCTTCCAGTCCAAGGTTACTGCAGTCTGTCCCGTGCCAAATACTGTGGCAGGCGATGTGTAGACCACACTGCCGTCAACTATCAGCGAGACTGAACCATATATCGATCCTGTAGAGTTGTTGGTAAAGTAGGCAGTAGGATGTGAGCTGGTACCCTCTGCCCTTGTTGGGGTCATGTCCATCTGGAGGTTACCAGTAACAGGATATTGTGGTGTTACTCCAACTGTATACTGGTCCGAGTCTGTTGTCTTTTGTGCAGTGTTGTGAACATCTACCCAGTATGTAATTGCTGGTGAGGCCATCATCTCTTGTGGGATTGTTCCAGTTACTGAATAGGTGG
>JAGWGO010000030.1 GCA_028867395.1 Nitrososphaerota archaeon
AACTCTGGTGCTCCACAGATGATGGTTAGTGGAAATAATGTTTATGCAGTGTGGATGGACGACTCTTCTGGAAACTTTGAGATCTTGTTTGGAAAAAGCACTGATGGCGGCAAGACATTTGCAGCTCCAATCAACGTAAGCAACAGCAAGCAGGACTCGGGATATCCTCAGTTTGCTGTAGACGGTAACAACGTCTACGTGGCATGGACTGAGACTATAACAGACAAGAACTATGACATTTACTTTGCAAAAAGTACTAACGGTGGTCAAACATTTGCTCCATCACTTGACATAAGCAACAGTCCAGGTGCATCTGGATGGCCGCAAATTGCAGTTGACGGTGGCAATGTCTATGTAAGCTGGGTGGACAATACTCCAGGCAAGTTTGACATTTACATTGCCAAAAGTACAGATGATGGTAACAGCTTTGAAGCGCCTGTAGATGTTAACGAAAATTCTCTTGGCTCATGGTACAACCAAATGGCAGTATCGTCAAACACTGTATACTTGGCTTGGCTTGGCGCTAGCAACCAAAGCAGTGACATTACGTTTGCAAAGAGCACTACATTTGTTCCAGAATTTGGACCGGTTGCATCTTTCGTGCTTGTTATCTCAATAGTGGCCCTAGTACTGGTGTCTCAAAAATCAATACTGAAAACAAGATTCTAGTTTTTTAGTTAATGTTTTTGAGTATAGGTTCTTACCAGAACTTTTGTAAAATCTCTCTTATTGCACCGAGTACGCTGCTCTTGCTACGACTTCAGAGAGGGCTGGATGAATGAAGATCGTGTTTGTAAGGCTGTCGATTGTACCCTCCGCACTGCGCATTGCAACCTTTAGACCATGTTCGGCGGCAGCGTTGGCTACGTCAAGACCAGAGCCGCTACCAATTACTATCAAATCAAACTTTTGAATCAAATGATCACAAGTTCGATAGAATACAATATAAAAAATCTCAAGAATATCACTCTTGATAATGTGTAATCACACTTGGGAATTTACAATCTTCTTTAATAACTGCGTCAGCATTCAGTTAACATGGTTGCAAAAGAAAAAGCTTGTGACTGTAACGACAAGCATCACAAGGAACACGAGAGAGCCAAACACAAACACGTTGAGGACGAATGTGTTCACGACGACGGACAGCGACATAAAATTCATAAGAAATAGAAGATCGTTTGGGTTGTATTTTTTATCTTCTGAACTAGTCTGAAATATGCTTGTAGATTCTCAGCATGGTTATCATTTTTGATATTCGTGCAAGCTGCTTATAATAAAACATGCATCTAGTAAAATAAAATGACTAGTTATGTCTTGATTGGTGTAATAGTAGGAGTTTTCTTTGCGGGTCTTGGCATAGGATTTGCTGTTTTCATGACCACATACAATCCATACCAAGCAATGTTCCAAAATCCAATGTTTAACAACATGATGGCAAACAATCCACAGTTTGCAGGTCAGTATATGGGATACATGATGCAAAACCCGCAATACATGAACCAGTGGTTCTCACAAAATCCGCAATATGAAGGACAGTGGATGGGAACCATGATTCAGAACCCGCAACTACGACAACAGATGTACAACTATATGTTCCAAAACAAGGACTTTATGTACAACATGATGGGAAATCCCAACTTTCAGAGTCAGTACATGGGTCCGTGGATGATGCAAAACCCCCAGTTCCAAAAACAATGGCTTGCTCCTTCTGCACCTCAAAATCAATTTAATGGTACAATAGCGCGCCAACCAGCTGCCTCATCGGGATATTACATGGGACCAGGAATGATGGGCAGTGGATACAATCAGGGATATCAGGCTGGACCAGGAATGATGGGCAGCGGATATGGTCAGTCAATTAAAACAATCTCAATTTCTGATGCAGAGTCTGCAACTCAATTACAAAACTATGCACAGGCATCAAAGGAAAACAATACCATTACCTTCAACTCTCAGAGTGTAAGCATTGTTCCTTTGTCATTTATGGGTGATGCTGCCAAGAACTTTACTAGTACGTCGCCGCCGACATACGCAAAGGACGATGTCTTTGTTATAGGAAATCTGATAGACCCTACTCTTGTAGTAAAACCTGGAACGGTGCTCAATGTCACTTCAATAAACTTGGACGATGACATGTCACATAACTTTGTCATAATGGCATCAGGACCCCCATATCCATACATGGCGATGCAGAGCATGATGTATGGCGGTATAGTTGCAACAATGCCAGTCCTTCCAAACGATGATGGAAAAAATGGATTTGCATACGAATATAGCTACACAGTTACTCTATCCCAGCCAGGTACATACTGGTATGTTTGTACATATCCAGGACATGCACAAGATGGAATGTATGGGAAAATTATAGTACAATAAATATCACCGCTTAATCATCTTGACATTAATTTGTAGCGTAACATAGGTATGCAAGACCTATTTGACTGGATGTGCATTTTACACTATGAACAAGAATACAATACTTGCAATTGCGGCTGGAGCAGTAGCGTGTGCGGGGCTTGCAATCAACGTGGTCTTTGACAGAGACAACATTTATGACATGACCCTGGTGGTGTTGTGGGTCGCAGCTTTAGCACTGACATTCCCAAGTGCGGCATTCTCAAGAAAAGTATCTCAAGCGTCATTGGCCCGCTAGGATGTCCTTGTATGGATGACCGTACGTTTCAAGTGCGACTGCAAATCTATGATGTCATCGATTAAATCCGGCCATCCTCTATTTTTTGGCTTCAAGAAATTCGATTAGGCCACAATTAGTGTTACTTAGATTCAAGTCGATAAAGGCGATCTTTCTATCATCAAAGCCCTTTTCGGGAGCAACCAGAAGCACTGCCCCCTTTCTTACCATTGCATCAACCTCTTTTTCTATATCGCTTACTTCAAAACAGAGATGATGTATTCCGCCACCATTCTGGGCAAAATCTGAAATGGTAGAATCGGGAGATGTTGGCTCTATCAGCTCAAGAAATGGCTCACCTATTTTCAGAAAACAGACATTTACCTTTCTTGTGCCAACTGGCATCGGCAAACTGATACTTTGAAAATCCATGAATCTTTTGAGCTCACCAAGAGAGTCTTGCATGTTTGGCACCACTACTCCTATGTGATGAAGCTTCATGGTATACCCAATTATGTGGCAATAGAATAATCTAGCGGAACCTAGAGGTGCATAATATATTCCAAAGTACTAAATTTTGGCTTTTTCCTATGTTGATATCATGGTTCAAGAGCAGTACAGAAAAGGAAAGAAATACTATTTTTGTGGCAAGTGTGGGTTTGGGTATGAGGAACCTCAAGTAGCACACACCAGTGTCAGGAGTATTGTATGAAAAACAACAAGTGTTCAAAAGAGATAACCAGCAAAGCTCTGTTTAGATAAACAAATTCGTTTACTTTTATATTGGCAGAAAAACCACCATTGACCGTGTTAGAAAAACTGGTCAAGGACTCAAAGGCCCTTGAAAAAGCCATCGCAGGCGAGGAACTCTCCTATGATGACGGTCTTGAGCTAATGTCCTATGACAATCTCTACATGTTAGGCGCTGCAGCAGATCTAGTCAGGCAAAAACTGGTAGGAAACACGGTAACCTTTGCCGCATCTTACTACCTAAATTACACAAATGTCTGTGCGGCAAGCTGCCAGATGTGTGCATTTTACAGGAAGGGAAATGAAAAAGATGCTTACACTCTGACCCCGCAAGACATCGAGGCGAGGGTTGGAAAGGCAAAGGAGATGGGCGCAACCGAGGTGCACATCGTTGGAGGATTTCATCCTGACTTGCCACTTGAATATTACGAAGAGATGTTTCGCACAATAAAAAAGAGCCATCCCGAAATGAACATCAAAGCCCTTACAGCAGCTGAAATATTCTTTCTATCGAAACTAACAAAAAATTCTGTAAATGAAATCCTCTTGCGACTCAAGGCAGCAGGTCTTGACAGCATGCCAGGTGGCGGTGCAGAACTCTTTCACCCTGAGATTCGAAGCAAGATAGTGCGCGGCAAGTGCTCAGGCCAGGAATGGCTTGATACCATAGAGCAGGCTCACAACCTTGGGATAAAGAGCAACGCAACTATGCTTTTTGGCCACATTGAAAAGCCAGAGCATATCATAGATCATCTAGTAAAACTGCGCGAGGTCCAAAAAAGAACAAAGGGCTTCGTAACCTTGATTCCTCTAAAATTCAGCTTGGAAAACACGGAACTTGAGAAAGCAGGACTTGTCAAGGCAGAAAGCCCGTCTACCTATGACCTTAGGGTCATCGCAGTATCAAGACTCATGCTGGCACAACAACTTAACAACATCTCTGTCTACTGGGTAGCACTTGGGAAAAAACTCTCACAGGTTGCACTCACATATGGAGGAAATGATCTTGTCGGAACTGCGTTTTCTGAGGAGATTTACCGTGCGGCAGGAAGAGGAACAAACTCTTCAATCCTAGAGCTTGCAAACATGATAAAAGAGATTGGAAGAAGCGCTGCACAGAGAGACACCTTTTTCAATATCTTAAAGACATTCTAGGTCTGTGCTGGCTTTTGCGTGATTGACTTTCCTGCCTCGCCTTTCTTTCTGCGCTTCAATCCTATGCTAATTAGTGCAATGAAGAATCCAAGTCCTGCAACCATTCCTGTTATATTTTGCAATCCAGTGTTCACGGCAACTGACTGGTAAAACTGGCTTGTTTGATCTTCTGTCATTCCAGATGTTGCCATGGGTTGATTGCTGTTAAAATAAAACCAAGAGAGGCCTCCTGCTGCCATCATGGTAACACCGAGCAGAAAGATACGCTTGTCCATTAATGCAAATTGATTGACCTCCTACTTAATCCTTAATTGTCAACTTTGGTTCTTTGCACTTAGGCAAATTTTAGTTCAAACTCTGGAACTAGGCCCTTCTCTATTCCAAACTGGAAGAGAGTCCTAATTGCTTGCTCTCCTAGAAGGCCCATCTCGATTGTTACGTCGTTTACGTACATGCGAACAAACTTTTCGATGAGGTCTCTTGGCTGCCCCCTGCTGTACTGCATCGCATAATCAAGTGCGTCCCCGACATGTGCCATTCCGTGAACAATAGACTCTCGGAAAAACTCATCAAACTTTTTTATTGTATCAGGATCAAACTTGGAGCTCATTACATTTATCCCAAGTGGAACAGGGAGTCCACCAGTACTGCTGCGCCACCAGTCGCCTGCGTCAAGTATCTTTGTTAAATTGTTTTGAGAGTACGTAATCTGGGTTTCATGAATGACAAGTCCTGCATCGACCTCTCCCTTTGATACTGCATCAGGTATATCGCTGAACTTCATCTCGACATAATCAAACTTGCCAATCATTAACTGCAACAAGAGAAACGCAGATGTCATCTTACCAGGGATTGCAATCTTTGAGCGTTGTAACTGGTCTGCGGAGAGATTTTTTTTTGCAATAACTATTGGTCCGTAGCCCTTGCCAAAGCTTCCTCCACTTCGAAGTATTGTATAATCATTAATGTATGCGCATGCATGTACAGAAACTGCTGTGACGTCAAGATCGTGCTTGAGTGCTCGCTTGTTCAAAGTCTCGATATCTTCAACAACTTGCTTGACTGTAAAGTGGGGCGATTTTACCTTGCCAGTGAGCATCGCATAAAACATGAATGCGTCATCAGAGTCTGGCGTGTGGCCTACAGTTATTTCCATAAATAGGATTTTTAGACCTACTATAAATATCAAAAACATGCGCACAATTGAGGCATTTGAAAAGGAGATAGCGCTGCAGCTTGGTTTTTTGCAAAAATTTGTGCCGCAAAAAAGGCTTTCAGAAGAGAAACAAAGAAAGGCCATATTTTGCGGAACCGGGGACTCGTTTGCGTCATCGCAACTTGCAGAGGTCTTTTCAAACTTTAGGGCACAATCTCACGATCCACTAGATCTTGTAAAAAACAAGCAAGTTTTTGCAAGACATGACATTTACCTCATCTCAATCTCAGGCAACACTACCTCAAACATCGAACTTGCAAGGCTTCACAAAAGAACAGTTGCTATAACTGCAAACAAGAATAGCAGGCTTGCAAAGGCATGCGAAGACATAATCTTGCTAGAGTTTCCATCAACAGGCATCCAGACGGCAGGAAGCATAAGCTTTCTTGCAAGCGCACTTGCCTGCATATCTCTTGTCTCAGAATATCAGGTACGAAATGTGTCAAGAATATACCGCAACGCCGTGAGGGCGGCAAAGAGTATCTCACTTGGAGGCAAGACCTACATCCTTGGCAATATGCATACCATGCCGATTGCCATGTTCTGTGCCGCCAAGCTGTACGAGGTACTTGGGACAGACGCTCACTATGAAAGAATAGAGCAGTTTTCGCACATGGGGTTATTCTCTGCAAAAAGAGGTGACACCGTAATCTTGTTTGAGCCAAAAAATGTACACAATGAAAATCTAGTAAGCAATATCAAAGGATGTGGTCTTGTACCAAAAAGAATGGACCCAAAGACAAAGAACATCCAAGAGCAGATCTTGTTTTTCATCTTTGTATCAGAATTGATTGCACTCTATGCTGCAAAAAAGAAAAAGAAGAGAGACTGTTTCTTTATTGAAGAAAATGAATTGAGAAACGCCAGTTCTTCCATGATCTACTGACATATTGCATAATTCTTCTAAACGCTTAATAGAGGCTAGAAAAGGATTTAGCTAAAACATGAAATTCAAGGCGACAGAACAGATTCTCAAAATTATCGGAGACAAGAAGCATATTAGAAACTTTGGTGTGATAGCTCACGTAGATCATGGCAAGACTACAATGAGCGATAGCCTTCTTGCATCAAGCGGTATTATCAGCCCGTCTGTGGCAGGCCAAGCCCTTGCACTGGACTCAATGAAGCTAGAGCAGGACAGGCAGATGACCATAGTTCAGGCAAACGTTACACTACTCTACGAAAAAGATGGTGAGGAATATGTCATCAACATGATTGATACTCCAGGACACATCGACTTTACAGGCCGTGTGACTAGAAGCCTTAGGGCAATTGACGGTGCAGTGGTGGTATCAGATTCCGTAGAAGGAATCATGACCCAGACTGAGACTGTAACTAGACAAGCGCTAGAAGAGAGAGTAAGGCCTGTTCTTTACATCAACAAGATTGACCGTCTCATAAAGGAGCTGAGATTGACTCCTGACAAGATGCAAGAGTGGTTGCTTGAGATTATCACGAATTTCAACAGGCTAATAGATATCTACGCTGAGCCAGAATACAAGGAAAAATGGAAGGTAAGCATTCAGGACGGAAGCGTCTCATTTGGTTCTGCAAAGGACAAGTGGGGCTTTAACGCCGATGTGATGAAGAAGAAAGGCATCTCGTTCAAGGACATTTATTCTGCATATTCTGAAGGCGGGGACGTAAAGGCACTTGCTGAAAAAGCGCCATTATATGACGCCGTTCTTGGAATGGTAGTCAAACACCACCCAAACCCTGCAGAGGCACAAAAGTATAGAATTCCTAAAATCTGGAAAGGTGATCTTAATTCTGACATTGGAAAAGCCTTGCTAAACTGTGATGACAATGGACCTGCCGTCATGATGATTGTAAACATGACAGTTGATCCTGCCGCAGGCCCTGTAGCAATAGGAAGGCTGTTTTCCGGCAAGCTAAAAGATGGTGACAGGATTCACATTATTGATAGCAAGCGAGAAGGCAGAATACAATCTGTCAATTTTTTCATGGGAAACCAGAGGGAGATGGTAGGAGAACTTGCAGCAGGAAACATTCCGGCACTTCTTGGACTGGAACATGCAAGAGCAGGACAGACAATATCGACAATAGCTGGTGTTAACACGTTTGAGGGAATTCAGTATGTATCAGAGCCTGTAGTGCAGATAGCAGTAGAGCCAAAACATCCAAAAGACTTGCCAAGACTTGTGGAGGCGTTAAACAGAATTACCATTGAGGATCCAAACTTGCAGGTTAAAATCAACGAAGAGAGTGGCGAGACTGTGATTGCAGGCATGGGTGTGTTGCACCTTGAGATTGCAACTGCATTGATTGCAGACGCCAAGGTGGACATTGTTACTTCGCAGCCCTTGATTAATTACAGGGAGACTATTCGCAATGCGGCAGGTCCTATAATGTCAAAATCACCAAACAGGCACAATAAGATATTCATGAAAGTAGAACCACTTGACGAAAAAGTTGCTGAGATGATAAGAAACGGCACGCTAAATGAATATAAGGACAAGAAAGAGGTTGCCGAAATTCTAAAAGAAGCCGGCTGGGATAAGGATGATGCCAAGCGCGTCATGAGGTTTGACCCAAGAGGAAACGTGATGGTTGATGGCACAAAGGGTGTCCAGTTTGTTCAAGAATCAACTGATTCCATATTATCAGGATTTGATGATACCGTGAAGGAAGGTCCTCTAACAAGGGAACAGGTAAGAGGATGCAAATTTACATTTACTCACTTTGTACCTCACGAGGACCCAGCACACAGGGGACTTTCACAACTAGGCCCTGCATCAAGACGTGCGTGCATGGGCGCTATGCTTCTTGCAAGTCCTGTATTGCTAGAGCCAACACTTGGAATTGAGGTAAGAATTCCGCAGGAACTGATTGGAAACGTTGCAGGTGTGATTTCAGGCAAGAGAGGCAAGGTGCTAAACATGGAACAGAAAGGTGTAGTAAATATCGTAACAGGAGAGATTCCTGCATCGGAGACATTTGACTTGTCAGAAGTAATGCGTGGACAGACTGCAGGAAAGGCAATGTGGAACACGCACTTTAAGGCGTGGACACCGGTTCCAAACTCTATCTTGTCCACAATCGTTGCTGACCTAAGAAAGAGGAAAGGGTTGAGTCCAGAGCCTCCAACAGCTGACGAGTTTATCGACAAAGAGTAAAAATAGTAAACCCCCCTCGCAGGCGTGGAAATTGAAGCTAACTAGGTAATTACTTGCGTTATGATTTGTTGGAGATAGTTTAAGATCAATACTGACGTAATGATGTTATGGAAAATTCAGTCATCATAATACCAATAATTGTAGCGATAATTGTGGTAGGAAGCGTAATTGGTATCGTATATTTGCCTTCCATGTCACATATGACAGAACCACATTACCGTTTACAATGTCTGCAACATGATCTTGAATCAATTCCTCATATGAAAATGAATTGTTACTATTTCACTCAAAAGGGACAGACTTGACACTCAAAGGTAGACAAAACCATTACAACGTAAAATTTCTAAAAGGATACGGCTTTTCAATTAAGGTAAAAGATTCAAAAATCATTCTCAAGAACTGCTTTGACCCATTCAAAGAACCAGAGGTCGAGGAATGGTACGTCAATAATATGCCTTATGAGATTACGGAAGTCCTTCAGGACTATGTAACGCATCCTGCTTAATTCGTAAAGCCCGATAAATTATCGGGGCATGATCAGCTTCAACATCTGTTGTGATGTACAATATATGGTCTGAATCGATGGGCATTGTAATTCGTTTTATCTTTTCATATTCTACTAGGGCGTACTTTCCACGTCCTATCTTACTCGAGACCTCATTTCGTGATTTCCAAGCATTGATAGCAAGTTGAAGTGATTTCTTGCTCTCTTCGGGGGAAAGAAAATTCTCTACACCCTTGCGATGCTCGCTGTATAACACATCGCCTTTCATGTTAAATATGGTGGCAAAACGAATCTTTGGGTCTATCGCCATAACTTTGTCAAACAGAGCTTTGTAGTCCGTAAAACCAATATGCATATGCAAATGATAAAGATTATGAATTGAGATGCTGGGTCTTGAATTATTCATAATTTAGAATCAATGTTTTCAATTTCTCCCAATCCGAACCTTTTCCTATCAGTATTCAGATCCACTTGTGGTCGCCTTCTTTTCTTTTTTATAGATCTTATCTCCACATTTTGTCCATAATGCAATAAAGACTATGACTATTACAGAGGGCAAAACAAAGATTAGGGCAAACTCTTGACCAAGAGCTATGTTTCTTGCAGGTTGTATTATTGGAATGTTCGAGTTGGTTGCGTTTGGATTTTGGTACACAATTGAAGAAAACTCTGCAAATGAATTTCCACCTCCTATGTTCTGGAATCTAAAAGTAACTGCGCCTGGTTTATCAAAAGAGAAAAATTTGTAGTCTCCTCCAATCTGTGTATTTCCATCAGTTCTGAAAACCTCATTTCCGTTCTGTATTATGACAAGTTCATAGGGTACCCCACTTTCAATGAGTCGTCCAGTGGCACCGTCATAGAACTGATACACAAGAGTGATTTTCTCACCTGTAAGAATGACATGAGGTTCCCATGAAAGATCTGCCTCGTATAGTTTGTCTAAGGTTATCTCTTCTACTGGCCATTTAGCGATTGGCTTGCCACTAGCATCGGTTGGTACTTTAGGAACCTGTTCACTGACAACTACGGCACCATTCATCCAAGGGTGTATGGAACAAAAGTAGTGGTATATTCCGGCTTTTGCAAAAGT
>JAGWGO010000031.1 GCA_028867395.1 Nitrososphaerota archaeon
CCATCAGGTTGAATAATTACCTGCGGTGGAAAAGATGAAGAAAATATGTTTGCAAACTGGACTCCTTTTAGCTCCTCAATTAGATGATCAACTGCAAGTTTTCCCACATAGCCACTTCCCGGAAGTCCACATATCAATGACGGATTCTTGAGTTTTGGCATCTCAGTCATCTCCACAATAATTCTGTTTGGAAGCGACATGGCTTACCAAAAAAAACTTTTCAATATTAATGAAGCGTAGGATTGTTACCTTCTTCGTGCTTTTGATCTTGTCTTTCTTTTTGAAGACGTTCTTTTTGCAACACGCCTTTTTGCCACTCTTTTCTTTGCGCGTCTTGCAGTCCTTGTTTTAGATCTGGTTTTTGTCTTTCTTGCCGCTTTTTTTCTTGAAACCCTAGCCTTAGTCTTTGCCTTTCTGGCCGGTTTTCTTTTTCCAGCCTTTCTTTTGGCTACCTTTCTCTTTGCCCTTTGTAATTTTCGCTTTGCCTTTCTTCGTTGTGCAAGAGCATCTGCAAGTTTTTTCTCAATTGATTTGAGGGCTTCTGAAGTCTGAGATTCTCTCTTGATAAGAGATTGCACCTTTGGTCTGAGTACAGATTCTTCTTTCTCACTTGACCTTAGTTGTTGAACTAGAACTGGCTTGACATGGACCTGTGATTTTATTTGAGCGCCAAGTTTTGCTCTCTCTTTTTCCAGATCTGCAATCTGTTTTTCAAGTCTTGCCTCTGCTGCTTCTCGTTCTTTCATTCCAACACGCAATTCAGATATCTTTTCATCAATAAATCGCAATCTTTCTTGTAATGATGTCTTTTCTTCTGGTGCACCATAATCAATTTGTTGCTTGAGACTGTCTTGTGCGTCCATCTCATGTTTTAGTCTCTCCTCGGCAGCAATCTTGAGCCTTGCAATGCTTTCTTTTTGAGCGTTATACTGGTTTAGCAGCTGTACAATGTGTGTTAGCTGTCTTTCCAATGTTTCTTTTTTGCGTTCAAGTGATATTAGTCCTGATGATGATCTTCTTTTGAGTGAAAGGGTCTTCTTTAGGTTATTCTCGCTTTTTCTTCGTAATTTTGCAACCTCAGCCTTTTTTGCCCTATATGATTTAGTGAGTGCTTCCAGAGATGCCATACGTTTTAAGTGACTTTATAATCGATTAAGTTTTTGTTATGATCAGGATTTGACATAAGGGTTAAAATTTTTAACATGTTTTCATGATTTTTCTTTAAAATTTTCAGATCTCTTGAGGACAGACCGGGTAGATTTTATTTGGTAATAATTGGAAAAATATATCGAATTTCATCCATCGCAGATACCAATCTCAAAAACCTTTGAGGTAAACGACGATCTCAAGGCGCCAGAGATTGCATTGGAGATGGTAAGACTTGTATTTGCGTCGCAGAGGGGAGGTTTCAGGGTTTTAATGACCAAGGAAAAAAACACTGCAAAAAAAATTGGTTTTACAATAATGAACGAATTGAATCTTGGCCTGCGAAAGGCAAAACAAGAGCGAGATGTCAGGTATTGGATATACAACTATGACCAAGATCACTTTGCAATGGTCTTGATAGGCTCCAAAGTGCTTGAAAGTTTAGGCTTCTGACTTTTCAAAGATCAATTGAATCTTGAGCTTTTTTGACATGATATCAGCAAGCAAAATTCCAAGTATTGCTCCGCCTATCACTGTAGTAGGATATTCTTGGAGTAGATAGAGCCTGCTAATTGATACAAGAATTGGATACAGCCATACCAAGTGACATCCACGTGGAAACCTCCTTGAAAGTGCGTAGCCTACAATGAATGCAAGGATGGTCGTCCTAACAGTATGGCCTGCAGGGAATGTACCATCTACATCACATGGTATACCAATGTCGGCACCAGACGTAATCGGTAGTTTGGCACCCATGAACTGGAGGTCAGGCTTTTCGTAGCCGGTATAGCACCTCATATAGGCTGCAAGTATTGTCCCAACTAATAGTGAGAGTAGTAGGATGAGCCCTAGGCGCCTCGTACTTTTCTTGATGAAAAGCACAATTGCCACAAATATCGGATACAGTACCCACCCGATTTCGGATAGCGCCTGCATTACCAAGTCTAAAGATGTGTTTCCTGTTAGTTTCTGCACCCAGACTTCAAAGTTATTGTCAGGATTCACAGGTATCTTTGCAGTCGCAAGATATACCAGTACGAAAAACACCAATGCCAGAAGGAAAAATGTTCTACTTCTTACATCAAAGATCCATTTTTGCACAGAGAGGCCCTCCTTTGGATATACATGTACACTTTAATCGAAAGCCAATCCATATTAAAATGAGATCAATTCTTATAGAAAATTCTACAAGATAGTGTATAACAAAGATTTTAACCACCATCAAGAAAGGATCGCCGTGAAGATTCTAACTCTTGATGATTTTGACACCAAAGGTAGAACAGTCTTTTTGCGTGTAGATATGAACTGTCCCATAGACCCTGCTACCATGAAGATAATTGAGACTAGTAGGATAAGAGAGTCTACCGAGTCACTCAAGGACCTAGAGGACGCAAAGGTTGTGATCGCATCACATCAAGGAAGAGTTGGAAATAAAGATTATACCGGAATGGAAAACCATGCCAAAGTGCTTGAGGAGATACTTGGCCGCAAAATAAAATATGTTGAAGATGTAATTGGTTCAGAAGCCCAAAATGCAATTAAGAACATGAAAAATGGCGAGATAATCTTGCTTGATAACGTTAGACTTTGTGCAGAGGAGAATTACGAGTTTTCAGCAGCTGATGCAGCCAACACGATAATGGTAAAACGGCTTTCAAAGTTATTTGATTTGTGCGTTCTTGATTCTTTTCCAAGTTCACACCGTTCACATCCTTCGATCATTGGATTTGCTCATGTTTTACCAGCATGTGCAGGCAGGTTGGTTGAGCGCGAAGTAAGAAAGCTTGATGAGATACTTACCGTAGCAAAAGGTCCTCATGTTGTTGTACTTGGTGGCTCGAAGGTAATCGACAGACTAGAGGCGATAAAGGAACTGATTCAGAATGGACGTGCCGACCAAGTGTTGCTTACTGGAGTTATAGCAAACGTGTTTTTGAGGGCACAGGGAAGAATCAAATTTCCTCTCGGAATTAAGCGAGAAGAAGAGGTTGTACAAAAGGCCCATTCGCTAATTGGAGAATATCCAGATGTGTTTTCTGTTCCAGTAGATATCGCGGTCGAAAGGGATGGAAAGAGAGTGGAAATGGATGTGCGTGAACTCGTAAAAGGCGACAGCGTGTATGACCTTGGACCAAAAACAGTGGATTACTATCTAAAATCAATTCAGAGTGCTGGAACGGTATTCATGAGTGGCCCTGCAGGATTTTTTGAGAAAGACGATTTCAAGTATGGAACGGAGGAGTTGCTCAAGGGAGTAGCGAATTCTTTTGCCACAACCATAGTAAGCGGAGGCCACCTGACTGCCGCACTCAAGAGGTACGGATTGGCAGAGAAGATAAACCACATAAGCACGGCAGGCGGTGCGCTGGTCTTGTACTTGACTGGAGTTAAGCTTCCTATGGTTCAGGCTCTAGAAGAGGCAGCCGCAAGATACAGAGCTAAATAGGCGCCTTGCACTGAGGATTTGGACAAACGCGCGGTTCTAGTTTTCCAAGATATACCTGTTGGTTGCAAGACTTGCAGTCGTGTTTTTCAACAACATCAAAGATCTTGAACCACTGAGTGGTAAAGTTCTGAGCAATTGGTCGTATCAGGCCCTCAGCGTGTAGCTGCTTGAAGTATGACTCCATGTCATCAATGGTAAGTGAATTTTCAAGTCCATCTACCTTTAGTAGCTCAAAGACCTCATCGTTTGTGAATCTCAGATTCATGTCATTGAATTTCTCAAAAATTATCTTTCTTATCTTGAGCGGTATTACCCCTGTTTGAGACGCCAAATTAGTAAAGACCTGAGGCTTCTTCTTTAATTTTATCTGCAGATGCAGTATCCTTCAATTTTTCTGAAAGATAGGAATACAAACCTGATTTTAGGACTTTGAGCGATAACAGCGCACATTTTATTCTGGCAGGACCAAGGTCGTGCAACCCCAAGTTGTCAAGTATGTCTTCTTTTGAAAGTTTCTTCACTGCCTCAAAATCCTTTCCCATAATAAGTTCAGTCAGCATTGACGCGCTTGCCTGACTTATTGCACATCCCTTTCCAGTGAACTTGACATCCACCACTTTGTTGTCCTTTATGTTAAGGTGCATCTCAAGCTCATCGCCACAAAGTGGATTACTATCTCTTTGCGCAACATCAGGATTGGGAAGCTTGCCATAGTTTCTGGGGTTTCTATAATAATCTAGTATTATCTCTCGGTAAATATCTGCACTACTCAGATCCTAAACAACTCCTTTGCTCGGTAGAGCGACTTGATAAATGCATCCACCTCGTCTTTTGTGTTATAGATATAAAAGCTTGCGCGGGAAGTCGCAGAGACATCAAGCCTCTCCATCAGAACTTGGGCGCAGTGATGTCCTGAACGTATCGCGATACCTTCCTCGTCAATTATTGTTGCAAGATCGTGCGGGTGAATATCACCCAAGTTAAAGGAAATCACCGCTCCTCGTTTTTGAGCATCCATAGGACCATAAATCTTGATTCCCTTAACTTGAGAAAGCTTGTCAAGTGCATACTTTGTTATGTCAACTTCATGTTCTCGTACCTTGTCCATTCCAATTTTTTCAAGATAATCGATTGCAGCACCAAACCCAATAACGTCTGCAATGTTTGGAGTTCCTGCCTCAAATTTGTATGGGAGGTCATTCCATGAGGTTTCATATTTGTGGACCTCTCGAATCATATCTCCTCCTCCGTTAAATGGAATCATATTCTCAAGAAGTTCTTTTCTTGCCCAAAGTACACCAACTCCTGTTGGACCAAGCATCTTGTGAGCCGAGAATGCGAAAAAGTCACAGTCTAGTTTTTGTAGATCTACTTTTAGATGTGGAACAGACTGTGCGCCGTCAACTAGCACTCTAACTCCTTTTTTCTTGCAACGTCTGATGATTTCTTCCGAGTTAGTTATGGTGCCAAGCACATTTGACATCTGACTGAATGTAACAAGTTTTACTCTTCCAGTTTCCAAGTACTTGTCAAGCTGGTCAAGTAAGAGTTCACCGTTGTCATCAACTCCAATGTATTCCAGTTTGGCACCTTTTTCTTGCGTCAGTAGCTGCCATGGAACTATATTGCTATGATGTTCATATTCTGTTGTAACTACAATGTCATCTTTGTCTACATTCTGTCGTCCCCACGTGTATGCCACTAGGTTGATTGCCTCAGTAGTACCTCTTACGAAGACTATCTCTTCGCGGTTCTTCGCATTGATGAATTTTGCAACCTTGTCACGTGTAGACTCGTATGCAGCTGTTGCTTCTTCGGCAAGTTCATGAACTGCCCTGTGTATGTTAGAGTTGTAAGTAAGATAGTAGTTGGATATAGCATCGATTACTTGTATTGGTTTTTGCGTGGTTGCTGCATTATCAAAGTAGACCAATGTCTTGTCTTTGTGAACCTTGCGTTTTAGGATAGGAAAATCATTTCTAATATTTTCAATATTTATCATACTTGTTTGCAAATTATTCTACCTCAACATAGATCTCATTTTGTTCTATTTTAACATTGTAGGTTTTCAATGGCAATTCAGCTGGAAGGTTTTGAGGCACACCTGTTTCAAGATTAAATGTTGAGAGGTGTAATGGGCACGTTACTCCTTCTTCACTCAAAATTCCAGTTCCAAGGTCTGCATCAGCATGAGTGCATATCCTGTCTGTTGCATAAACTTTGCCGTTGATATTTGCCAAGAGAATTTTCTTTTCATCATAATCAAAGTCTAACATATTTCCTTTTTTCAACTCACTTGTAGCACATGCCTTTACCCATTTTGACAACACGCTCACCTGTACTTGTAGTGGCTCTCAAATATGTCAGCTTCACGGTATCTTGTCTCTTCCACCTCAAGTATTGCCTTGAGCTGTTCGTCTGTTTTTATCGTAAGGTCTCTACCAAGCCATTTTGATTCTATGAGATAACTTATCCAGGCTCGAATCTGGTACGACATCTTTCTTGACAGCGGTTCTAGAAATCCTTCTACAATGATCTTTTGCGCTTCTGATTTGCTCAGGCATCGGGTTGCAAGATAGAATAATTGTTCTTCATCCATCTGGGCAACAGAGGCAGAGTGTGTTGCCTTGACATCATTTGTTAAAATCTCAAGTCCTGGGATGGAATCAGATTTTGCTCCTTTGTCAAGCAAGATAGAGTGGCCTGCAAGATACGATTCAGAGTGGGCAGCGCCTTTTTCAATTCGAATCATTCCCTTAAACAGTGACTTTGCTGTGTCTTTGAGAACCGATTTTTCAAGTACTCTACCAATTGTAGAAGGTGCGTTGTGTATCAAGTTCGAGGCAAGATCAAATGACTGGTTCTTGTTTCCAAACACTACTTCTGTGTCATGTGCTGTTGCGCCTGTTCCATTTAGGTAATTATCAACTTTGTATCGTGAGAGATGTGAACCGAACAGTCCAAGATACCAATTCATCCTTGCATCCTGTGAAATGTTTGCAGATCTAGACGAAAAGTTTACTGCGTTTTCATCCATGGCTTGAAGCGTCACAAGTTCAAGATTGCTGTTTGGTTTAACTGTAGTATCAAGTACTTCAAAGTAGGCCTGCTGTTTTGCAGACGCTGGTGCGTAGATCTCTTGCACAATCGAGGCGTGGCTGTTTTCTTCGCAGATTACAATGTTTCGTGATATTGTAGAGGTCTGGTCAAGTGCAAGTGACGAGATTAGATGTATTGGTTTTTCAAGTGAAACGTTTTTTGGAATATATATAACAATTCCAGAGTTGAAAAACGCATTGTTTAGTGCAACATACTTGTCTCGGTTTGCATCAATTTTTTCAAACACTTGTTTTATCTTTTCCTCGTGTTCCTTTATCGCATCATATATGGAATAGATGGCTACCCCTTTCGATTTGAGTTCGTTTGGCAAGTTTATCTTTGAGATGTTTGTCCCTATCTGAATTATGCTTGGGTTGTCGGATATTTCAGACAGTCGGTCTTTTACAAAATCAGGCAGTGTAGTGTCCGAGCTTAGAGAAAATGTCACCTGCGACGAATCCATTCTGTTGGCATCTGTGTACTTGTTGTAAAGTGGAGATACCTCGGCTGGAAGTTTTTCATAAATTGAAAACGAATTTTTCCTGTACTCTTTTAGCCATGCTGGGTCGTTGTTGGCCTCAGAGATCTCATCTAAATGGTTTGCACCAAGCTTTGACAAGATGAAAGAAGACATGTCTATCTAATGTGTTGCTAGTCGGCTAGCCGACTGAGCCATCCATTTCTAGTTTGATTAGTCTATTGAGTTCCACTGCATACTCCATTGGGAGTTCTTTGGTAAATGGCTCAATGAATCCATTTACGATTAGAGTTAGCGCTTCTTCTTCGGTAAAGCCTCTTGTCATAAGATAGAATATTTGTTCGTCTCCTATCTTTCCCACAGTTGCCTCATGGGTAATTGTTGCGTCTTCTTGATTTATCTCCATGTAAGGATAGGTGTCTGTCTTTGAAGTATCATCAAGCAATAGCGCATCACACCTTACTGATGCCTTGACATTTGTTGCACCTTTAGCAACGTGCAGTAATCCTCGATATGTGGTTCTACCGTTACTCTTGCTTACAGATTTTGATGTGATTCTAGACGTTGTGTTTGGAGCAAGGTGAACCATCTTTGCACCTGTGTCTTGGTGTTGGTTTTTTCCTGCAAAGGCAATTGAGAGTGTCTCGCCATGTGCTCGTTGTCCCAGCAAATAAACTCCTGGATATTTCATTGTGACGCGGCTTCCAATGTTGCCGTCAATCCATTCAACTCTAGCGCCCTCATATGCATAGGCTCTCTTTGTTACCAGATTGTAAACATCATTGCTCCAGTTTTGAATTGTGGTATATCGCAGTTTGGCATTTTTCATTGCAATCAATTCTACAACTGCAGAGTGCAACGACTCGGATGAATATACAGGAGCAGTGCAACCTTCTATGTAATGAACCTCAGCACCCTCATCTGCAATTATCAGTGTCCTTTCAAACTGTCCAATATTTTCTTTGTTGATTCTAAAGTATGCTTGCAGTGGAAGGTCTACCTTCACTCCCTTTGGTACATAGATAAATGATCCACCACTCCACGCAGCGCTGTTTAGTGCTGCAAATTTGTTATCTTCTGGAGGTATTACCTTACCAAAAAATTTCTTAAAAATTTCTGGTTGTTCTTTTAGAGCAGTATCAGTGTCAAGGAAAAGCACTCCTTGTTTTGCCAAGTCTTCTCTTAGGCTATGATAGACAACTTCTGATTCATATTGTGCGCCAACGCCTGCTAGAAATTTCTTCTCGGCCTCTGGGATTCCAAGCTTGTCAAATGTGGCCTTTACTTCGGCCGGAACACTATCCCAGTCCTTTTCTGTTTTCTCAGAAGCTTTGGCGTAATAGTAGATATTGTTAAAGTCAATTGTTGAGAGATCTGCTCCCCAATTCGGCATTGATTTTTTCATGAAGATCTCGTAGGAACGGAGCCTAAAGTCTAGCATCCATTTTGGCTCATCTTTTAGTCTGCTAATTTCTTCAATTACTTCCTTTGAGAGACCCTTCTTGCTTGTATAAACATACATCTCAGTCGAGTCTTTGAAATCATATTTACTATAATCCATATTGAGGTTCTCAGTTGTCATGATATTCATAACTCCGTTATGTTATAAAAAAGTTACACACCACTTCATACAGGTACAGCGGAGTAGGCCAAGCTAAATACGAGATAACAGGACAAAATGTAATTTCATCTAAATCAAATTCTCTTAGGTCAAGCTAATAGTTTTAATTCCAAAGTTTTAGAATAGCATTTTAAAAATACAGAAATTTTTTCTAGAAAACACTCAGTGGATCAACAAAGACAGTTCTTGACCGTCTCCACTGCACCTGAAACAGTGTGCACATCTGCAACTATAGGATTTATTGAAAATTTTTTCATCTCATCAGCAGTAAATGGACCTATTGCGACAACCTTGGTTTTTTCTAAGTTTTTCTTTAATGTTTTTTCGTCCGTATCTCCAAGCATTATATCAAAGAATGCTCTGACAGAAGACGCACTTGTAAATACAATACTATCTACCTTGTTTTCTGAAAATAGTTGTTTGAATTCCATCCATTGAGATAGATCGCTGTGTGATTTTACATCGTATAGATAGACTTCCTTTACTTTGAGGCCTATTTTTTCGAGGAGTTTAGCCAAAAATGGAGTTGATGCGCCACTTCGTGGTACAATCACTTTCTTTCCTTCTGCATTTAGACGAGTAAAGACCTCTCCGACCCCAACAGAAGAAAATCTCTCTGGTACCTGGGCAACCCGTATCCCTTCTGCTTCAAGAGCCGCTTTGGTTTTTGGTCCTACTGCAATTACAGTAGTGTTTGCTACAGCTAGTTGAAGTTTTTCATATTTTGAGATCTTTTTGGCAGTGTCAAACAGCAGTTTTACTGCTTTTGAACTCATAAACACGGAAAAATCTGGGTCGTCTTCTTTTATGGCATTCAAAAATTCATCTACCATTCCATCTCCCTTGCTGACTAGTTCTATGGTTGGAAGCGATAGTGCCCGAGCCTTTTCGCTCGTAATTAGTCGGACAAATTCTTCAGAATCTTCTTTTGACCTTGTTATTGCTATAACTTTGCCTTGAATCATTTTCTCCACCCTATTTTCTCTGAGAGAGATACGACTTTACCTATTATAATTATAGAGGGAGGCCTAACCTTTGCAGCTTTTACTTTTTTTGCAATGTTTATCAAGTTTCCTTTGATCATCCTCTGATCCGAAGTGGTTCCGTTCTGAATTACTGCAACGGGTGTCTTTTTGTCAAGTCCTCCGCTGATAAGATTTTTTGATATTATTTCAAGTCGTGAAAGTCCCATCATTATCACTATAGTATCTACTGATTTTGCAAGTTTTTTCCAGTTTACTGTTCCTTGTGTCTTTTTTGCATCCTCATGACCTGTGACAAATACTACAGAAGACGCATAATCCCTGTGGGTCAGAGGGATTCCAGAATATTCCGCAGAACCTATCCCAGAGGTTATGCCAGGAATTATCTCGTACTTGACATTGCGTTCCCTAAGATATTCGGCTTCTTCTCCTCCTCTTCCAAAGATGAATGGATCTCCTCCCTTTAGTCTAACAACATTTCCTTTTGTTTTTGCATATTGTACCATCAACTCGTTTGTTGTATCTTGATGTTTGTAGTCGTCTCCTACATCTCTTCCAACATAGATTTTTTCTGCCCTTTTTGGTATCATACCAATTATTTTCTTACTTACCAATCTATCATAAAGTACAACATCTGCAGATTTTATTGCCTCTACGGCTTTGAGCGTGATTAGTTTGGGATCCCCCGGACCTGCACCTACGATGAATA
>JAGWGO010000032.1 GCA_028867395.1 Nitrososphaerota archaeon
CTCGAACAGCGTGGTATTACAAAAGTTGAACCAGGTGATGAAAACAATCAGGACATTTCGAGCTTGGTTGGTAAGGTCACAATTAAGGAACTAGAAGACCACACACAACACGATCCCGATGCATATAACTGGGCTGGTGGCTTGAATGTCGCTACACAGGGTATCATGGAGTTTGTTGAAATGTTCAAGGCTCCTATCAAGATGTTGCATCCTCTGTTGACGGCAACACAGGAAGGTCACTATAACGGAACTGAACAGTTCGGTGCAATTCCATACCAAGGTATCATTCTTGCACATAGCAACGAAAGTGAATGGACGAATTTCCGCAACAATCGTACAAACGAAGCATTCCTCGATCGTGTCTATATTGTTAAGGTTCCATACAGCACACGCGTTTCGGACGAAGAAAAGATTTACGAGAAGTTGATTAAGAATTCAGAACTTTCTGATGCAAAGGTTGCACCAGGAACTCTAAATCTAATGGCACAGTTCTCTGTTCTAACACGTTTGAAAGAACCAGAAAATAGTTCGTTGTTTAGTAAGATGGAAATCTACGATGGCAAGAATCTAAAAGACAAGGATCCAAAAGCAAAAAGCTTGGAAGAATATAGAGATGGTGCGGGTGTTGATGAAGGTATGAACGGTTCATCAACTCGTTTTGCCTTCAAGATTCTGTCAAAGGTATTCAACTTTGATCCGGAAGAAGTTGCAGCAAATCCAATCCACTTGTTCTTTGTGTTAACCCAGCAGTTGCAACAAGAGCAATTGCCAAAGGAGGAAGAAGAAAAACGAATTTCACATATCAAAGGAATTTTGGCTCCAAAGTATGCAGAGTTCATTGGTGATGAGCTACAAAAGGCTTACTTGGAAAGCTACCACGAATATGGCCAGAATTTGTTTGACCGTTACATTATGTTCGCTGATGCATGGATTCAGGATAAGGATTATCGAGATCCTGATACTGGAGAAATGTACGATCGTGAAGCATTGAATGCCGAGCTTGAAAAGATTGAGAAGGCAGCATCAATTGCAAATCCAAAGGATTTCCGTAACGAAGTTGTCAACTACGTATTACGCTTCGGTAAAGCTAACGAAGGTAAGAATCCAGACTGGACAAGCTACGAGAAGCTTCGCCAGGTAATCGAAAAGAAGATGTTTTCGAATACAGAGGATTTGCTTCCTGTAATTTCCTTCGGTAAGAAGGCGACTGCCGAGGAAGAAGAAAAGCATAACGATTTCGTCAAGAGAATGATGACAAAGGGCTATACACAGAAGCAAGTTCGTCTCTTGGTAGAATGGTACATGAGATACAGAAAGCATAATTAAGGTGTAATATGAACGAAGAATTCAACAACATGCCGACGTTTTTAGAAGAACTACAGATGTTTCTAGAGAAGCTAAATGAAGCTTTTCCAGAAGCTGTTCAAACAGAACGACGCCATAATATTACACTTGATGATAGTGGACATCTTGAAATTACAGTTTGGCATTTCGATTCCCAAGGCAAGTTAGGCTCTTATTTTGCCAATTTGGACGGTGAACACGACATGTTTCAATCTATGGATGATGTTATTATCGACTTGCGTAAATACATTGAACAAAACACGAAATAAGCCCCGACGAATCGAGGCGGGAGTGAATACGTGGCATACGTCATAATTGATCGTAGACAGAACGATAAGAAAAAGAGCAGCACTAATCGCGCTCGCTATGTTCGTCGTGTTCGCGAGCAAGTAAAAGAAGCTGTTAAAGATATTATTCGAGATGGTTCAATTACGGATAATTTGAGTAACAAATCGAAAAAGATTCGTATCAACAAAAAGGGATTAAACCAACCAGAATTCCAACACGATGTGACTGGCGGGATTCGCGATCGCGTATTGCCTGGGAATAAAAAATACCAACAAGGCGATCGTATCGATAAGCCACCAAGCGACGAAGGTGGAGGCGGAAAGAAAGGTTCTCCTGATGGGGAGGGTGAAGACGATTTTGAGTTTGCACTTTCTCGCGAAGAGTTTCTTGATTTGTTCTTTGAAGACCTTGAACTTCCTGATATGATCAAGAAGGATATGGTTTCTGTAACCGAGTTTGTTATGAAACGAGCAGGATTTACAACAACGGGTAATCCAAGCCGTTTAAATATCCTTCGTTCAATGCGTCAAGCAATCAGCCGTCGTGTTGCTCTACAGCCTCCAAAGCGAAAAGAAATTGAGAAACTTGAAAAGGCACTAGCTGAAATGAAAGCTATTGTTCCTCACGACGATGCAGATGCAATGAACCTTGCTGCTGGTATTGAAAATCTCGAACTTGAAATTAAACGACTGAAGCGCAGAAAGAAGGCAATTCCATTCATTGATGATATTGATCTTCGCTATAATCGTTGGGAGAAGGTTCCTGTTCCAACAACCCAAGCAGTTATGTTCGGCATTATGGACGTATCTGGTTCGATGGGCGAATGGGAAAAGGAAATGGCAAAGCGTTTCTTTATGTTGATGTTGCTATTCTTGCAACACAACTACGAACGTGTTGATATCGTTTGGATTCGCCACCATTCTGTTCCAAAAGAAGTTGATGAAGAAGAATTCTTCTATTCAACCGAATCAGGTGGTACAGTTGTATCATCTGCATTAGAACTAATGGCACAAATTGTTAAAAATCGCTACCCACTGAACCAGTGGAATGTGTTTGGTACTCAAATTTCGGATGGTGATAACTTTAGCCACGATTGCCCAGTTGCTCGTGATGTAATGGAACATCAGATTCTTCCAATCAGCCAGTACTTCGCTTATGTTGAGGTTGATCGAAATGGCAACAGATCAAAAAGTGATTTGTGGCCACACTACGAAGCGCTAACAAATCACAAACATTTTGTAATGTCAAAAGTTAATGATGTTAGTGATATTTTCCCAGTATTTCGTGCACTCTTTGAAAAGAAAGGTTCAACAAAATGACAGCACTCGTAAAAAGTGGTCAAGATTGGTCATTCAGTTTGATTGAAGAGGTATTTGCTCACATCGAACGAATTGCCAAAACAAAGTATGGCTTAACATATTATCCAAACCAACTTGAAATTATTTCTTCGGAGCAGATGCTAGATGCATACGCTGCTGTTGGAATGCCGCTAATGTACACCCATTGGTCGTATGGTGAACAGTTCATTCGTGAACAAGAAGCATATAAGCGTGGATACATGGGCCTTGCTTATGAAATTGTTATCAACTCCGATCCTTGCATCGCATACTTGATGGAAGAAAATACGATGTTGATGCAGACACTTGTTATGGCACATGCATCGTTTGGACATAATACATTCTTCAAAAACAACTATTTGTTTAAGCAATGGACAGATGCCGGTTCAATTATTGACTATCTCGCATTTGCAAAGAAATACATTGCAGAATGTGAAGAAAAATATGGTATTGATGAAGTCGAAGATATTCTTGATGCTGCGCATGCACTGCAACGATATGGTGTAGATAAGTACAAGCGTCCGCCTCGTTTGTCAAGTGTGCAAGAAGAAAATCTTCGTAAAGACCGCGAAGCTTATATTCAGTCACAGTTGAATGAGCTGTGGTCAACAATTCCTCATACAAAAGACAAAGCAACAAAGACAGAGGAAGATAAATTTCCAAAAGAACCACAAGAGAACATTCTATACTTTATTGAGAAGAATGCACCTCGTATGGAACCTTGGAAACGTGAAATTATTCGTATTGTTCGTAAGGTTGCACAATACTTCTATCCTCAAGGCCAAACAAAATTAATGAATGAAGGATGCGCAACTTACTTCCACTACAAAATTGTGCACGATTTATATAATGAAGGAATTATCGATGATGGTGCGTTATTGGAATTCTATGATAACCATACAGCCGTTGTTCGTCAATTAGATTACGATAGTAAACGATTTTCAGGAATCAATCCATACGCTCTTGGTTTTGCCATGTATATGGACATTGAACGTATTGCAATGAATCCAACAGAAGAAGATCATAACTGGTTCGGCAAACAAGATTGGGTTGGTTGTGGTGATTATATCAAAGCTATAAAATTTGCCGTCCAAGGATTTAAGGATGAGAGTTTTATTCAACAATTCCTTTCTCCAAAAGTTATGCGCGATTTTAAGATGTTTACATTGCATGATGATGAAGCAGATTCAAAATATCTTATTGCGGGAATTCACAACTCACAAGGATATAAAACAATTCGAGATGCATTAGCGAAACAATATAACTTTGGTTATATGATTCCTGATATTCAAGTGTTCGATGTAGATCGTTGGGGCAATCGAACACTTACGTTGCGCCATTATATGGTTAATCGTAAGCCTCTTGAAGCTGAATCTACCACAGAAACACTAAAACATGTTGCGTTTTTGTGGGGATACGACGTCAAATTGGAGTCCGTAGACGAGCAGCACAATATACGTGCCTCGTATGAAGTACAAGAAGACGAAACTCTACTGGACGTATTTCTGGATGATGGAAGTAAAAAATAAAACAATAAAAGTCCAGGAATTTGGGGGCGATCACCACGTTGTGATCGCCCTTTTTCTTTTTTATGTAAATACTATTGTGTTACCTAACACATCCCCCAACAGGAGGAAGTATGTCGAAGAAAACTCGTGGAAACACGAAGCGAGCAAGAGAGCTTGAATTTTTACAACACGCCTTGGAATCAAACGCACACGCATATACGGAGGGACCAAAAAGAAAAACATGGAGTATAAAAGATCTGAAAACTATTAAACCAAAAAACAGTGCACAAGAAGAATTGTTCCACGCTTGGTACAACGGAAAGCATCTTGTAGCACACGGTTCAGCAGGAACCGGAAAAACCTTTCTAGCTTTCTACCTAGCACTTCAAGAAGTCCTAGAGCAACGCGCCCGCCGCATAATTATCGTACGTTCAGCTGTAGCTACAAGAGAAGTTGGATTTCTTCCAGGAACTCTTGAGGAAAAGACTGCCATGTATGAGCTACCTTATAAAGATATCGCTTGGGAACTAGTTGGACGTTCGTCCACATACGACGATATGAAGGAAGCAGGATACATCGAATTTATGACCACATCGTTTGTACGTGGTTTGACTTGGGATAATGCTATTGTTATTGTTGACGAAGGTCAAAATATGACATTTCATGAAATCAATTCAATCATGACGCGTATTGGTAATAATACTCGTATTATTTTTACGGGCGATACAAAGCAGACGGATTTAGATGGAAAACGATTAGGATTTGAAGGAATGACTCATGCGCTTAAAGTTATGAAAGGCATGAACGACTTTGAATCAGTCGAATTCACAAAATTTGATATCGTTAGGAGTGAGTTTGTTAAGGATTGGATTGTGGCGTGCGAGCACAACACATAATCCAAGTCTTAATGCTTATTACCTGTGATCCAAAAGATTGATGAAGTAATGATAAAGGTTACGGCGGAACCAATACCCATTATCCAACTTTGAAACTTTTCGATTTTGCTAACACGATGCTCGGTATCGGTAATACGATCACGGTGCCCATCAAGAAGTACTTCTTCGGCATCCATATGTTCTTTTAGTTTTAGAAAAAAACTATCTACCTTTTCTTCGAGGCGTACGAGACGATCGGCATCTTCGCGTGTAAAAGTAATGACTGCTCGTCTTTCAGGTCCCTGATAGTTCGCCATTTATAATCCTTGATTTTAGTGTTGAATTTTAAAGCATTTTGTGCTATTATTTGCGCAATCTATTTATGGAGAATCACAAAAATGCGTGCTTACTTTTTCGGTAATATGTACCTCTCCTCAATTCAGCAAGGAATTCAGGCAGCTCACACACTCGCTGAAATGTATACAAAGTATGTTAGACCGGATCCTGGTCAGGAATATTTCATTCTTGAACATTGGGCACGTGAACATAAAACGATGGTTCTACTCAACGCAGGATACGGCAATGAAATTCGCAGTCTAATTGAATTTTTCCAAACAAAGGAAAATCCTTTGCCTTGGGCTTATTTTAACGAAGAGCTTGCCTCACTTGATGGTGCCCTTACTTGTGTTGGTATCATCCTTCCCGAAGAATTTTATGAAGCAGCAAAAGAACTTCGTACCATTACTCCAAATTCAGAAACTCCGTTCCTTAATAAGCTCCAGACCGATTGGGAGCGTGCTCTCGCAGCACGTTTGAATAACTACGGGCTCGCACGCTAATGGAAAATGTAGACTTTACAAAAAGTTATGTGTTGAATGACGTGGAAGTGAAGCTTACTGGTCGTGTGGCAGAGAAGTCTATTCCTGCTGTTGGCCGAAACAAAGAGCCTCGCATTACCTACCTTTACGAAATTACTCCTACTGATCTTGAAGTTGGGTCGTGGAAGAAGTGGGTTCGTATGATCGACCTGTACGAAATCAAGGCAAAATAAATGTTGACAATCATATTATGGTTCATTGGAGTGTATTTCGTATACACTTTGGTGCTGGGCACGATTGTAAGCAATGGATTGGATACTTCATGGTGGCATCGTTACCTTGTTATTCCACCACTTGCGATATTCGCAGCTATCTTTTTGTCCTACGTTTGGATATATTACCAAATAACCGGAAAACAAATAAACTGGAAATAAAATGAATGCAGATCAGACGTATATCAATCTTGTCAACAACATTCTGGAATATGGCGTAAAGAAGACAGATCGCACGGGCACAGGTACAATCAGTTTGCCCTTTCAACAGATGAGATTTGATTTGACTGATAATAAGATTCCTTTGTTGACAACAAAGAAAATGTTTACAAAAGGAATTATTCACGAAATTCTTTGGTATTTGATGAGTAGTGCTAATTCAAAATATCTTCAAGATCGAGGCGTGTCAATATGGAATGAATGGTCTACTCCTGAAGGTCATCTGAATAAAGTGTATGGATTCCAGTGGCGTAAGTGGGAATGCTACGATTGGATAGACCATGTTGTTGAAGTACCAATTAAGACTGGTGGCGTAAATGAGCCCTTTCAGCCGCCGAAAGCTGAATGGGAAACGTGGGATGAGCCGACAAGTGATAAATGGATTGGTGGAGTTTTGTACAACAACAAAGGCAAAGCTTATACTATTGTTCGAAAAGTGCCGAACCAGAAAAAGAATAGCCATTATTTGATTCAATTTCACGATACACGATCCACAATAGTTGCTTCACTTCCGAATATACGACGAGGTCAAGTCCGTGATCCGTACGCAATAACAGTATTCAACCAAGGTTGCATTGGTGTATACGCGGAAAAGCATCCGTATCGAACTGCTGCCTATAATCTTTGGTATAACATGATGAGAAGGTGTTACGATCCCTCATTACCTGAATACCAATTATATGGTGGCGTTGGAATTTTTGTTGATCAATCGTGGAGATGTTTCAGCAACTTCCTACGTGATATTCATGACGTTGTTTATTTTACATCTTGGAAAGATGCTCCTTCGCGGTTTGATCTAGACAAAGACTATTTTGGTGCAACTTGTTATAGTAAAGATACGTGTATCTTTCTTCCAAAGAAATACAATCAAGTTCTACCAAAACTTGACGGTTCTAAAATCGTTGCTGTCAACAAACATACTAACCAGAAGTTTGAGTTTACGGTTCAACGTTGGTTTGCAAGACAGCACGGAATTAAACACAGCCAGGCAATTTCAACAGCACTACTACAATCACCAACTTCAAGTACAAAAGATTGGGCCTTCGAAAAGATTCAACCGAAAGAAGGATTTTTGTTTAGGCAACGTTTCTTTGTCGATCAAGTAGCGGAAGCCATCCACAAGCTTCGCACAAATCCAACCGATCGCCGCATTATTATCAGTGCGTGGAATGTCGCTGAGATCTCCAAGATGCGTCTACCTCCCTGTCATGCTATGTTCCAGTTCTGGAGTGATGGACAAGGCGGACTTTCGTGTCACTTGTACCAACGCAGCTGTGATGTTGGTCTCGGAGTTCCCTTCAACATTGTACAGTACGCTATCCTTACACATATGTTTGCTCATGTAACTGGGCACACCGCAAAGGAGTTTGTTTGGACGGGTGGAGATGTTCATATATACAACAATCATATTGATGCTATAAAAGAGCAGACAACACGAGTACCATATGCATCGCCAACGTTGATATTAAATTCCAACGTAAAGGAAATTGACGACTTTAAGTACGAAGATTTTCAAATTGTTGGATATCAACACCACCCGGTTATCAAAATGGAGGTTAGTGTTTAATGAACGACCAACCAACAGCAGAGTTTAAGGTTGAAAAACGATCAGTTAATAGCAGATCGTTGTGTGAACAAATACAAAAAGACGTTGAAGGGTTTATTGGAAATGCTGGTGTCCTTTGGAGCAGCGATGTTCATCGGGAAGGATTTCTCGATACGATAGGCGAATATCTTGAGAATTTGTTGATTGCAGGAACAATCGAACAGTGGAATTGTCTATGCGATCTTCGCAATAATACTATTCATCAAATGGATCAAGGTGTTTATATATTTGAAATAAACTATCGACAAAAGCACTGCCTCAACACTACACGTTTAATCTATACTGTAAAAGACTTGCTAATCAGTTCACTAAAAGAACTGTTGGATTTTCAAGTTACACCATAAAGGAATACAATGGGAAAGCCATTTCGACCAATTATCATCGTTGCTGTTGATACAGTAGGCGGGTTTGGAAAGAACAGACGAATTCCTTGGCATCTTCCTGAAGATTTACAACGTTTTAAGAAAATCACCGAAGGTCATATCTGTGTGATGGGTCGTCATACATATAACGATATTCTTGATGCTCGACTAATTCGAGATAAGGAACGAGGCGAAGACAAACCCATCACCGAAATATTACGAGGTCGACAATCCTTTGTTGTTACAAGCAATAAAGATATGGTTGCACCTGGCGTTACAAAAATAAAAAATATGGGCGAGGTTCAAAACCTCATTGCTGCAGACGATCCCCGTCAAATATTTGTAATAGGTGGCGAGAGAATGTTTATACAGGCTCTTTCCTGGAGTGATCAAATTATGATGACGGTGGTAAAAGGTAAACCATTTGATTGTGATGTATTCTTTCCTGTAGAAATTCTAAATAAAAAATGGAAGATTGTTTCTGGCGAAGAAACTGATAAGGCATACTTTATTGTTTACAATCGCAAATAAGGATATAATCATGGCACGAAAAGTTTGCGCTGCTGGTGTTATGGGTTCATTTTCATTTATAGTCCTTGATGAAGGATCTAATGCTGTTTCACTAATTCGTGATGAATATAATGAAATTGTAACGCACCACTTGAATATTGACCAAGCATCAGAATGGACGGAACGAAAATTACGAGAGTTAATTGGAAAAATGTATGAAGCTGACGGAATTTAAAGTTCGTGCTCCTAGAGGAACATATTATGGAGCAAGACCAACAAAACAGACATGCGAATCTTTACTTGATTTCATATCTGATAACCAAATCCCAAATCCCCTTGAAGAAAAATTACTTCACTGCACTGTAATTTACAGTCGAGTGTTTTGTGGTGAACGAGCTCTTGGAGATCTCGATCCGCATTGGAAAGGTGAGTTTGATGCATACAATGTATGGCCAACATCACCCAAACAAGATCAAGAGCCAACGCATTGTTTAACTCTTGGCTTTATTTGTCCTGAAATGCATCAACGTCATCGTGATTTACGTGCTGCTGGTGCAACACACGACTTTCCTGATTTTAATCCACATATTACCCTTTCGTATGATGTTGGAAATGAATTTGAATATTTGTTACTCCCTCATTATTCAGGACCTCTCCATTTTCATCATGAATATAGCGAACCATTAAATCTGGAGTTTGTGAAGACTAAAGTAAATACTTGATGCGTAAATTTATATTGGCATTATTGCTAGTTACTTTAACAGCCTGTTCACAAGCACCAACATCTTTCGTTAGTAAAGTTGTTTTTCCGCTTGGTTATAATAATGCTAATGATGCAGCACGTGCTGGTATCGAGGCAGCTGTTACATCTTCTACAAATTTTGAAAGAGGTGGTGGCGTTCTTCAAGGAACTGATGGTAAGTTTTACTTTACCAATCCTGTTGGAGGAAAGAATCCAGGCGAAGTTCAATTTAAAGTTGAATATAATAACCAAAAATTTAAACTAGTTGCTATATACCACACTCACCCTGCTGAATGTCCCGGTCCTTGTGTGCAAATAGACTTAACTGAATTTTTTTCAACTATGGATGTTGAAACAGCAGCAACTCTTAATGTTGTAAGCTATATTGGTATCTTAAAAACCCACACGATGTCAAAATATGTTCCCAACCACGATCCGCTCGAACTTATTGATTCGGCTAATGGTGATGGTACAACAGAATCTGTTAGTCTTGGTGAACCAGTTGGAACATTCTAACAAGTTGACCTTCTAATAGGATTATTGT
>JAGWGO010000255.1 GCA_028867395.1 Nitrososphaerota archaeon
CTTCAAGATAATGGTTCTATTATTGATACTACAGAACAAAAACTAATGGATTCTCAAAACTTAGGAGAATTACATAGGGAAATTGCTAGTAAAACTGCAGATGCTAAAATAATAGATCTAGCATCAATTAAGAAACAAAAGCTAGACGTTACTATACAGAAAACAGCGGCGGAAATTCAACAGAGTAGAATGAGAAGAATTGCACACTTCCAAGCATCTCGTGTTGGATATATGATCAGAAGAAACGGGGAGAAGGTAATGTTAGCTAGTGATATACCATTACAACCCCAAATTGATAGAATTCGTAGGATGACAGCTCAGGGCAATTCAAGGACATTTTACCTTGACATTGAAACTAATCCTCATGCTGCAGCTGGTTTTCAATTACAAGAATACGGAAGTAAATCAGGAACTAATGCTGCTAGAGAGTTTCAGGTAATTGAGAATTTATCCAAAAAGGATGATCTTACTTATAGAAGAGGCCGAACTATAACCCTTTTACATAATATTGCTAAGGACATCAAAAATCATGACTTTGTAGTTACCCAGGGAAACTATGACCTTAGGACATTACAGGCTGAAACTCAAGCACATATTGATTACTTCAAACATCAAATCAGTGGCACTTTTTCTGATAGAGAGTTAGCTCACTTTGGAAGGGAAGCAGTTGTTGATCTACGAAAGAATAGAAAATTTTTTGATAAGGAAGGAAACAAGCTTCCCGGAGTTTTAGACCATCATGTTACTGCTGAAAGATTAAGATTAATTGAAGAAAAGAAAAAATTAGTGCTTGATACTAGGGCGAATAATAAAGATCAGAGTGAGCAATTCATAAAGGTTCTAGAGAGCATACAAGAGCAATTTAGATCCGCAGAAGATCACAAGATTATTCAATCGGACTTTATGTACGCACTTGCAGGAATGGGTGAATCTGGTAGAGTTTCACAGTCAGCAATGGCTCCTAAGTTTGGATTAGGAACTAACAGACATAGTGCATCTACAGACGTTGGTCAGATGTTTGACCTTACGGAGTTAGCCCAAAGTGGACAATTCCAAGATGAACTACAGCATAATATTAATTCTCAGGGAATTATCAAAAGTTTAGCACCTAATGAAAATCTAACTGATGGTCAAATACGATTGATTACTGCTCCTGGTGATAGATCATTTGGAACTATAAAAGAGTCATTCTACTATGAAAAAGAAAATGTAAGAATGGAAAAGGATCTCTCATTGGGTAGAGACATAGTAGAATTACAAAGGGGATATAGACTTTCGAAAGGCACAGATGGTGTATATAGGGCTTTACCTTCAATGTGGGTAAATGAGAATAACTCCGCTTTTAGTCCCTCCCTTGCCGCAAATAGATTTAACTATGAATCTATAGAAGCTAACTATAACAATCTAAATGGTCTTTCTCCAGAAACAGCAAATGGATTTGGCACTGGAAAGTGGGTTGAAGATCTAAACCATGATTATATGCTCAGAGCTATTGGTGATACTAACCCATCACTAAATAGAACCTTTAGAACTGACTCACTAGTAGGGGATAGTATGACTCATGAATCTAAAAATGGATCATACTTTTCTAAAAAAATACTAGCAGAAAGAGCAGCTATTCCACATTTTGATAGTCTAAGAGAAGAATTGTCACAGCTAGCTGACAAAGCATTTTTAGAAATGAAAGAAGAGATGGGAGGTCAAGGTGAATTTGCCCATGCATCCCTCCTAGATTTAATGAAGCATAGAGCTTTACTTGTGGGTATGGATGAACATTCTAGAGAAGCTGACAAATTAAGATATCACTATATTCCTACGATGCTTTCTATTGGACAAAAATTCCTAGATCAAGCTGATGAATTAATATCCAATAGGGCTCTTGAGGTTATGAAAGCTACAAATAGCAACTCTGATCCTTTTGGGTTTGCTATATTGAAGGATGTCTTTGGTAAAGCACTATTGGGCCAAGACGATAGGTATACTGCACTATTGGAAACCCACAATACATATTCAGATAAGATAG
>JAGWGO010000256.1 GCA_028867395.1 Nitrososphaerota archaeon
AAATCTTGATTCATCGTAGAGTCATGTTTTTATTTGTAAATGTCGTATGAATGAAGTGCAAGAAAGAATCAACATAAACGTCTCCGCAACAGACTACGAGACAACAAGTAAGGCAATCATATCTACTTTGAGCAAAGTTGAACAAATGGTTCATGGAGAAAATGACTTTGTAGTAACTGATTCGGAATTTGCCTTTGGATGGCATTTTTATGTTGTGTGTGTCAACATGTCACTTGCAAGAAAGCTGTCGGAACAGTTAGGACCAGACTTTGAAAAAATTAAAGGTAAGACTTTGGAGCAAAAATTTTTGAACTGGCTTGATCAGAAGATTCCCCGAGACGACTTTAGGCTAAAACTTGCAATTAAAGAAGAAATGGAATCGACCAAATTCGGCATATTCTGACAATCCACTACTGATTCTCTCAATTTATAGAATTAAATGGTATTCAGTTAAAAAGGCCCTTTGAGAAGATTTAGCCTAATTAGCTTGTTCTTTCGCTTCAGGCTAGAGCCAGTCTGTTCGCTCATATTTCGATCGAGTTAGAGATACCACCGTTCTTATTGCTCATGTGTGCATAATATGCATGCAAACGTGTTGTAAGTTCAGGTTCGGTTTTACCACAATGGATTCTCGTCATTATGCAGGTAGAAGAAACCACCCCTCAATCATTCTGCCAAGTCTTGAAAAAAAACAAGGTGTGAATGTACGGAGATAATGGGAAGAGGCTTTTCCCAAATAATTCGAGAGTCTCCAGCATATTTTCATGTAGGTCTTAAGATTATAGGCTACAAATTTTTTAGTAGGCGTAGTCCCATTTACGGTTCTGCTGATATCATCAACGTATGCAACTTGCATTGCACTCATTGTTACTGGTGGCTTAATAGGAAAGAAAATGAAGAACTTTCAGTAGAACAGTGGAAGAAAGTAATCGAGGAAAAATTCAAAAAGAAACATGTCTTTCTGATTACACTTGTAGGCGGAGAGCCAACTCTAAGACCGGATGTGATACAGTTGTTTGCAAAAGAATATCCAAATCGCGTCTGTGTAGTTTCAAATGGAACTTTGCCTCTAGTAAAAATCCAGGGAGTATACTTTTACTGGATTTCAATTGATGGTACGGAACAAATTCATGATAGCATACGAGGCAAGGGTGCGTATGAAAAGACCAGAAAAAATATACTAGATTACATTGAAAAGAATGGAGAAAAAGCCTGGAAGGACGTATGGATATCCATGACAATAAACTCTCTAAACTATAAAACTGTCAGAGATGTTATTGAGGAATGGTATCCTCACGTCAACAAAATAGGATTTCAATTTCACACTCCATTTATGAAAGGCGATCCTCTCTGGCTACCATATGGTTCTGAAAGAACGAATCTTGTAGATGACATAATATCACTGAAGCCCAAGTACGATGATGATTTTATCATAAATCCAGCCAAGCAGCTTGAGATCATGAAGCAAAACTGGGGAGGCAAAGGTACTACTCCAATTGATTGCCCCACATGGTCAATCATCTCAGTCGATCACATGGGGCGAGAAAAGAGGCCATGTTGCATTGGAAGTGCAGAAGTAGATGCTCTCAAGCCAATATGCGAGGATTGTGGGCTAGGCTGTTATTCTGTATTTGTAGCAAATGGCATGAAAGGTTAAAAGCGAAATTTCTGTATCAGTTCAATCCTATTTTCTACCATGGGGATAAATGCCTGCTTTGACCCAATTTTATCACCGCATTCTTGCATCTCTCTACTTTGGGGAATCTCCTGCCATCGAGCGTACCGGCATCCATAGTATTTCGCAAAGGATCGATCTATTGCCATTTTTCATTGAGTATAGTTTTGTTTCTTGAATGAATAGACAGCGTCATTGATCATTTGCCCGTATTCAGATAAGCACATGGAACAAGGTGGTTTTCTATCTTTATTGATTTCTGGTCTGGAGTGTACAGCTTTCAGTGTATTCAAAATATTCTGACTTTCCGTACTTGTTCTAGGATCCTTGTTAGATAGCATCGTATC
>JAGWGO010000033.1 GCA_028867395.1 Nitrososphaerota archaeon
CGAGAACCACAAATGCATCGTATTTCAAAGCAATCCCTAGAACTGTATGAAGATTATTATTATTTTGACTATGCCATAGAACATCTCAAACATAAAAAATACCGTGATATCTATGAACACTGGAAAAAAGCAGATGAAATAATAGAGGAATTCAACAAGACCACAAAATTTGCAGATAAATTAGCAGAAACTATAAAAACAAAAATCAGCATTGAATTTCCGGAATTTACAACAAAAAAGAATATTGAAGATTTTGATGGTAATTTTTATGATTTGGGGTTGATTTTTGATTTCATATCAGATGTCATGAAAAATGAAAAACCTGATGATTACATAAATTTCCTGAAGATCGGCAGATCAAATGATGGAATCTATAGCATTTGTACAAAGCGTCTCAAATTTTATGGACAGCTTACTAGCAAGGATGAAAATAAAATTGACTTGGACAGGTACAAGCAGGTCATAAAATCAATTATTCAGGATACAGGCGTGCAAAAATCACTAGAATCAGACACTAAAAAACGACATGATTTGATATCTGAACAGCAAAAATTCTCTATGGGGTTGGAAGGTCTGATCAAAAAGCTTAAAGCTGGAAGTCTGATCGAGGGTAAATGTGAGGGATGCTCTACTTTTTCCTGAGATATTCACTAAGGATTACTCGTATTACTTCAGGTACAGTCTCTAACATTCTTTCCTTTCGTTCCTTCTCTAACGCCCGTTCCATTTCCTCGGGTATTGAAACCATGAATCGCTTCATTGCCATGTACTTATTGATACCAATAGATATATTTATTAATATCGCTATGTATAGAATCAATAGATATCTAATGAAACAAGACACAAACCCAAGACAGGAAAAAGGAAAAGAGATTGCTCTTAATCCAAATGTTCAGATTCTCCGACTAAATGACCATCTCTACAAGGTCAAGTCACAGACAACAAAGCGAGAGTATGATGTCATATCTACAGAGAACGGATGGATTTGTACCTGTCCAGACCATACATACAGAAAGATTTGTTGCAAGCACATCCATGCAGTAGAATTTAGTATCAAGATTAGAAATGAAGTAAGAAAGAGAAATGAGGTAATTATCCAAGAGGTAGCTTGTGACAAGTGCCCGAGATGCCAATCAAATAATATTGTAAAGCATGGAATACGACATAATGACAGCTATGATATTCAAAGATACTACTGCAATGACTGCAAGAAATGGTTTAGCTTTAACATCGGATTCGAGAAGATGCGAGCAACACCACAAGCTATCACATCAGCAATGCAACTATACTTCACGGGAGAATCGTTAAGAAGTGTTCAGAAATTCCTCAGATTGCAAGGTGTTAATGTATCACACCAAGCTATCTACAAATGGATTAAGAAATATACAAAACTAATGGAGAATTATCTATCAAAGATAACTCCACAAGTAGGCGATACATGGCGAGCCGATGAAGTATGGGTAAAAGTCAAAGGCGACATGAAATATCTATTCGCATTGATGGACGATGAAACACGATTCTGGATAGCAAAGGAAGTTGCAAATTCTAAGGAAAAACACGATGCAAGCTCACTATTCAGGCAAGCTAAGGAAGCAACAGGAACTAGACCAAAAGTGATAATCACAGACGGTCTAAGATCCTATGCAGATGCATATAACAAGGAATTTTTCACACAGAAAGGTCAAAGGACAGTCCACATAAAGCAAATTAGATTGCAAGGACAGAGAAATAACAACAAAATGGAAAGGCTAAACGGGGAATTTAGGGATAGAGAGAAGGTAGTTAGAGGACTCAAAAAAGACGACTCTCCATTAATTGATGGCTATCAGATTTACCACAATTACATAAGACCACACATGAGTTTAGACGGCAAGACTCCAAGCGAAGTCTGTGGTATTAAGATAGAAGGCGATAACAAGTGGCTTACTATAATTCAGAACGCAAAGAGGAACAAACAGTATGTCCAATAAGTTTGAATTTCTTGGAAGGGTAATGTTTCACTATGCCAAGAAGTTTGAGGATATGAAATCAGATGAAGAGATTAAGACTAATAATTTTATCAAAAAGGATCTTGACGATAATGCAGAAAAGGCAACAGAATTAGCAAGGCAGTTACTTCAAATTCAAACCAATAACACGATCACTGACAATAATGCTTTCATAAAATCAGCAGTAAAGGTGTACCTAAATGACCTAAAGAATTCAAAGGATGCACTAATCGAGAAGCTAAAAGAGAATCAAATGAGTGATTATTACCTTAACAACTTAAACGATGAAATCAAGCAAGCTGAGGGATGGTTAGAATGAGCCGATGGTTGACAGGTAAAAAGGTGAGCCAGTAAGTTGACAGAACCCTAATTTTAGTTCTGCTAATTTTTATGCCAGTTTTCTTGGCATTTAGCGGTATTCATCTCCACAATCCCCTATTCTGGCATAGAGATCCTGTGATCTAGATGTCACAGATTTTATGGCTTCTTGGTCTTCTTTGTCAAGATGCAATCCAAAAACACGCATGTTGTCAGATTTATGCTCTGAAATTCCTAACCGCACTCCAATTATTACGCCTGCAACTGCAGGTTTTCCCAAGATATACGCGGTAGCAACATTAGCAATGCTCACATTGTGTTTTTTTGCAATTCCATCTAGTACCGCGAGTAGATCTTGGAACAAGTTCCATCCTCCCCAGACATCAATCATTTGCTTGTATTTTTGTAGACTCAAGGTATCCAGTTGCGACCTTGTTGGTTCTGGCTTTGCCAGATATCTTTCTGATAAAAAGCCTCCCAAAAGAGTACCATAAGTCAATAGCTTTAGTCCTTGCCTTTGGCAAAATGGAACCATCTTGATTTCAGGTCTTGTATCCACGATTGAATATTGTACCTGATTTGAGATTAGCTCAAACCCATTTCCCACCATAATCTTGATTCTCTCGGTATCAAAATTTGTCAGTGCAATATGCCTTATCTTTCCTTCATCACGAATTTTTGATAGATGATATAGTGCGTCAAGATAGCTTGTGTCATTGTAATCCCACCAATGAAATTGTACGACATCGATTGTCTTTACGTTCATTCTTCTAATTGACTTGTTGATATAATGTTCTACAATAGTTCTAGTCATAGGCCCTGTGTTTGGAACGAATTTTGTTAATGCACAAACATTAGCAAGTTCAGATTCTCCTTTGGTCTTTGCAAGTCTTTTTCTAAATTCACCAAAATATTCTTCGGCCGGTCCATAAATATCGGCCATATCCCATGTTGTAAAACCAGCCTCATGATAAGCGAGCATTTCACTAATTGCATCTTCGTGATTTATCTGGCCATGTCCTCCTCCAGTCTGCCACATACCATTGAGGATTCTACAGATCCGTAAGTCAGGAGCCAATTGCGATTCGTGAAGGTTTTCATTTGTCATAAGTTCTACCTGAATTTTTCAATCCGAATCAAATATAGTCCTTTTTTGATACAAGTCCATTGACATTCCTTACAATTCTGCGAAATGTTGGGTTTGTATCCTTGCCTTGGATCTCAAGTGTTCCATCCTTGTAATAGTAAACCGAAATTTTACCGTCAATTGATACTATTTCAAATGAATCCAACATGGAATCGTGATATGATGGATATTGTGATAAAATAAAATCTTTAGTCAGTGATCTTTTTATTGAATAGTATAGGTCAGGAAGCAGTTTTTTGTAGTTTACCAAAGCTAGAGTGACTTGATATCAATCACAAATCTATATCTTACATCGCTCTTTAGAATTCTCTTATAAGCATCATTTACCTTTTGGATTGGTATGATTTCGATATCGCATGCAACGTTATGTTTGCTACAAAAATCGAGCATTTCCTGAGTCTCTTTTATTCCTCCAATTAGTGAACCGGCAAGTGTTCTCCTAGCACCGGCAAGCAAGAAGGGGCCCACTGAGGCTTCTGTCTCTGGCATACCAACTAGGATCATGGCTCCATCAAGTGTTAGTAAATCTAGATATGCATTGAGGTCAATGCCGGACGATACTGTATTAATTATCAAGTCAAAGTATCCCTTTAGTTTATCAAACGTTTCAGGATCTAATGTGGCAAAGAACTTGTCGGCTCCAAGTTTTTTTGCATCGTCTTGTTTTGCAAGCGAGTGTGATAGGACAGTAACTTCAGATCCAAGTGCGTGTGCAATCTTGACCCCAATGTGTCCAAGACCGCCTAGTCCTACTATGCCTACCTTCTTTCCTAGTCCAGCCTTCCAGTGTACTAGAGGAGAGTAGAGTGTAACGCCTGCACAGAGAAGTGGTGCAGCATGGTCAAGTGGAATATTTTCTGGCATGTGAAGAACATAGTTTTCATCAACCACTATCTTGTTCGAGTACCCTCCCTGGGTTGTGGTCTTGCCATCTCTTTCAACTCCATTGTAAGTTGTAACCATTCCTTCTTTGCAATATTGTTCCAATCCCCTTCTGCACGGATCACACTTACGACATGAATCAACAAAGCATCCAACTCCCACCTTGTCACCAACTTTGTAGCGAGTTACCTTTGATCCCACGTGAGATACAATGCCTGCAATCTCGTGTCCTGGAACCATAGGATAGGTAGAGCCGCCCCATCCATTAGTTACCTGATGTATATCGGTGTGGCAAATGCCACAGTATTTGATATCTATTACAACATCATGGTCATTAGGATCGCGTCTTTGAAAAGAATAAGGAGCTAGAGGTGTCGTAGCATTTTGCGCTGCATATCCTTTCACCTGGATCATTTTCTTTCTCCTACTTTTTCTGTATAGTTAATTTGCATATTGTCTTTTAATTTCATTTCTTGTGTTGCCACTCCTTATGGCATTATTGAAAATAACAATCTATTATTTAAAATCAATTCCAAAGTCTTTTTTAATATCAGATAATCAAAGCTAAAAATTTATCTGGTAGAAAGTGTCACGACAGAATTTATAGTATAAATTTTTTGTATTTTTGATGATATCACATTTTTGATATCACTTTCCGAGTCTGCTTCTAATTTTGCAATCACATCGTATACACCCATGATTTTTTGTATCTCACTTTATCCATTTTAGATAATTCATCGACTACCTTGTCTTCGCTTCCACTCTAGCAGTTTATGAGAATAAATGACTCTTTCATGTTTTTATTTGTGCCGATAGTATTTTAAAAATACCACGATTGGTGTCAGAATGATCTTCTATGCTTTGAAGAATTTGTTATTGGACAAAATTACAATCTTTTTTCTATTGGAATACAGATAGTACGAATTATCTTAGCGAAGAATGTTACTATCTTTTACAGTGAGCACGACTTATCTTTGATTACCTCATTATGACTCCATGCCAAGTGCATACGTCCTAATGAAATGTGAGGAAGGTGCAGAAAACAGGATAATCAAAAACTTGACCAAAACAGACGTGATAAGAGAAGTTCAACCCACAATTGGTCATTATGATTTGATTGCCAAGATTACATCCTCTAGCATCGAAGACATGGATGAAATAATTCAGCAGATTCACAAGGATGAAAAAATTCATTCCACTAAAGTACTTAGAATGAATGAATAACCTCTTGAAAATGCAGATGAGTATCTTTTCCTATAATAGGAAAATGGGTACGATTAGTGAATTGACTAAAATGAAAAATTATGCAACAATTTACTATTGATTGTGTTCAATTGGGCGTTGGGATGAACGTGCAACCTTATGAGATTTTTCTTATTTTTTCTACAGAGTTCTCTTTGTGAAAATATGACGAGTGCCCTAGCATGATAAAGTGATGTTTGAACTTGGCATCAAGCTGTTCAATAGTGTCACCTGATGCTTCAAACTGACACGCTGTACATGTTCCATAGACCTTCATTAATGAGCAAATAGATTTCAGAATATTTAGATCATTCTATTAATTTGTACTAGTGCCTATGATCTCAATTTTTTCTCAAAGAACCCTATCTTGGCATACTTTGTATCTAGAGGTTGTTCTTTGGCAGCAGGATGGGAGCATAATTTTTGCATTCATTTGGTCAACTTGTTGTTTTGGATTTCTGCGGTATTTGTTGGAATGCTAAACCAGAATGTGGTGCCTTTACCAACATCACTCTCAAACCATATTCTGCCGCCAAGCCCCTCCACTAATCCTTTACATATTACCAATCCCAAACCTGTTCCTCCATGCTGTCTCTTTAGCGACGAATCTATCTGATAGAATTTCTTGAAGAGATTAGCCTGTTTGTCTTTTGGAATGCCAATGCCATTATCTTTGACAAAAAATATAGCTTGGTTATCTTCATGTTTCACGCCGATCTCAATTTTTCCACCGCTTATAGGAACAAAATCTATTGAATTCCTAATGAGGTTATCAAACACCTGTGACAGTCTATCTTTGTCACTCTTTATGGTAAATTTTTCAGTTGTAACGTTTTTGAAGCTTATTTTTTTATCCTTTGTAATAACTAGATATGTTTGGACTATATCATTCATAAAATTTTCAGCATCAAAATCTATCATATTAAAGTGCAGCTTATTGAGGTCAATCTTTTGAGCGACAAGTATGTCCCCTATGAGATTCTCAAGTTTTTTTGATGCTGCATAAATCTTGTTTACGGCGTCTTCCTGCTCCTCATTTAGCGTCCCTAACAATCCTTTTTCTTTGAGCATCTCACTGTAACCGTTTATCGTAACAAGCGGAGTTTTCAATTCGTGGGTTACCATTGTGGCAAACTCTTCTTTGGCCGTGTCAGCCTCTCGCAATTTCTGAGACTGAATCTGCAACCCTATGTTGGACTTTTCAAGTTCGCTTGCAAGCTTGACCCTGTCGCGGAATGACCTGTAAAGGAAATAGCCTGCTACAGACACTATGGCCACCACCAGAATTGACAGGATGATGGATTCTTGTACCGTCTCAGTTACAGCATGAAATGCATCATTGTAAGGCTGTATGGATATTATGGCCCATCTGGTCTGACCTACTGACATGGGTGCATATGCTGTGAATATGTTTGTGCCATTTACCATGTTGCTGACTGTTCCGTTTTCTCCTGCAATGGCCTTTTGAAACACGTCGTCTCCAGTCAGATGCCTAATCGTTGTTGAAGTGCCTTCAGAGTCTGCAACTATAGCTCCAGTGTTGTCCACTACAATTATCCTCTCCAAGCTGTATAGTTTTGAATTCTCCACCTCTTTTTGGAATTTATCCAGACTAAACGAGCCAGTCAAAAGCCCAAGGAAGGAACCATTTTCAGAAGAAACAGGTACAGCGATTACTACGTTTGGTTTACCGCTTGATTTTGAGACAACGACTTGGCTTACATAGACGCTATGACTAGACATTGCACCAGTGTACCAATCCCTAAATGCAAAGTTGGATGTTGTCATGTTTTTTTGGAAGACAAACGGCTCGTTGATATATACGTCACCGTTTGGAAGCACAAAAAGCAAGTTTTGAAACTGGTTGTCAGTCTCGAAAATGTCATGCATTATTTTTCTTCTTTCCGTGTCGACATTTTCCGGAATTCCATGTAGGTTGGCATTGACAGAAGAGGCGTTAACAGGATTTGTCATGTGGTCGTTCTTGCTTGCAATTTGTAGAATTGTTATGGCCTCACTGATACGCAACCCCATTCTGTCTGCGAGTTGATTTATGAGTATTGATCTCTCTTCTTTTACAGTATTTGTAGACTGTCTTATCTGATCTTGCGTATAAAATCCAATTATTATCAATAGTGCCGCCGCTGTTGCAATGAGCATCAATAGTATGCCTTGAACCTGTAATTTTGTACTCATTTCCTACTCCGAGATTTTCGAGCAGGTGAGGAAATCATGCCAGGGCCTGATCTTAAGTGTGCGGTAGTCATTGACACATTACCTGACTCCTCTCATCCCCGCTATACAACCCCTTGATAGCATCAATGTCACAGCCAGAGATGTACGGATAGTCTGTTCTTATAGTGGCATGCATGAGATCGGAGGGATCGGTTGAATGTGCAAGGCCTAGTGCATGACCAAATTCGTGTCTTGTGATGGCTCCAAGTTGCATGGCAGATAGCTGACTTGACTGGTAGATTGTTATCTTGCTCTTTAGAATCTGGTTCCCATCGGAAATGGATTTGGTGTATCCAGATAGGCCATCTGGGTTTTCGTCATTTGTGAGTGTTATTACAACATCTCCTGCCCCGTTGCTGCCTTCGGATATCGCAAATGATTGGGGTATGTAGAATTTGGTTGGGAGACTCTGCAAATTAGCTAGCGCGCCTTCCCATCCTTTATAACGAGTTGAGGATGTTCCTTGAGGTCCTTCATGCAATAACGAATCATCTACAGTGATTGTTCCATTAGATAATATGGCATCTTTTATCGCAGTTATCTTGTCCTCTGGCAGATTGGCATCATTTACTATGCTTACATGAAGGGTCTGGCCCTGTATTAAATTCCAAGATACCCAAGTATTAACTACCGTTCCTTGCAAGTTCTGAATGACATAATTGGAATTATAATGCTCAAGCAAATGCGTTGTTGTGTCAGCAAGTAGCTGGTTCTCATAATACGAGTATCCCACAAATGCAGAAGCAGCACACACAGCAATGACTGCAATTGAAACGAATGTTCTCCTGCTACTCTTTTCTACCTTTTTTTCACTTGACTGTGAAATTTCATCTAGGATCAGCTTTTCCTGTTCCAGTTCCTTTGATTTTTTTATCTCTTCCTGAAGCCTCTTTTCAAGATCATCACTTGATTTTGAGAGGGTCTCGGTCTTTTTTGATAAAATTTCGTTTGTTTCTCTTAGTATGATTTTTTCTTGTTCTAGTTCCTTGATTTCAGGATTGTCGTTTGAATATACCGGTTCATTTTTTTTCTCGTCATCTGTTGTCAGAGTTTAACCTCCAATGGCTTTGAGCAGGGCTTCCAGCTGTACAGGTTTCTTGAGGCAGGAGTGTACTCCTTTTTCGACAAGGCTCCTTATCTCCTCGTCCTTGACACTTGAGGCGGTAAATAGAACTATTTTCTGATCATTTATCCGGCCGGATTTGCAAAGGCTATTGACAATGTCAATACCGGTAAACTCTGGCATTGCCAAATCCAGTAAAACAACATCGAATCTCTGCTTCTCAACAAGAGTAAGTCCGTTTCTTCCATCGTTTGAGATTGTACATTCGTGCCCTTTGAGGGTCAGATACTTGTGCATCATGTTTGTTATGTCTTGATTGTCATCTATTAGCAATATTTTCATCCTAATGCTCCTCCTAGGAAAAGAGATGTCCCGGATAGTATTTATGGATATTTATGATTAACATTCTCTTTTCTTGGGAATTAATATTTTAAATAGTACATTGTTTGGGCGGTAGTACAATTTTGCAATGAGGCTAGATCATATCGAGTTTTCATTTTCTCTTCTCACCCGAGGTGGCAAAACAATCACAGTTCTTCTTTGCCACGGACAGAGTCTCCATGATAACCATGTATTCTTGCGTGTGTAAACGTATCTGCCAAGACTGTCTTGGCATCAAAGCAAGAATTTGAAATGCGGTAGGTATTTGTAAATTGTCTCGAAAATTAGCATGCTTCGTGATTTGCGTATGATTTTAAAAAAAAGGCATTTCAAAAAATTTTCTTAATGTCCCATTTTGTTTGGTTGCTGACTTTCCTGGTGTCTCTCCTACAATAAAGTCACATATTCATAATAATTATATTCTCAACGTATACCACACGTTTCGGTAGCCCGATAGTCTAGTGGCCAAACAATTTTTGGGCTAGGGATTCCAGGCTCTGGATCATATGAGAGGATACCTGGAGACGGCAGTTCGAATCTGCCTCGGGCTATCCTAACTTTTTTAAAAATACCTCAACTATCTTGAGGCCATTGCAATTCTTTCTAGTTCGTTCTTCTTCTTAACGGAAGGAGCGTTCATGTCGTTTGCAGCAGCAAGTATCAAGTGCTCTGCCAGATTTTCCTCTAATGTTTTGGGGTTTGAAAACGATGCATCCCTTACCCCTTCTGCAATAAATCTCAGGGCAAGGTCTATTCTTCGAAGAGGAGCAACATCTACAGATACGTGGTATACTGTTCCACCATAAACTATTCTCGTGGTGTCCTCGTTTGGAGCAGAATTTTCTATGGCCCTTATCAAGACCTCAATAGGATTCTTACCTGTCCTGAGGTGAATTATTTCAAGTGCTGCCTTGGCGGTGTTTATTGCGTGAATCTTTTTGCCTCCCATCCTTCCAGTGTTCTTGGCATATTTTTTGCCAAAGTGAGAGATCTTGTTTACCAATCTCTCCACTATGTTGACCTCTGCTTTGTTAAATCGCTTTAGTGCAGAGCGGCCAAATGAAATTGGAATTATCTCTTTTTTTAGTGAGATGACATTTCGCAATCCTGGATCTTTTATCTCAATTTTTGATGTATCCCACCTGCGGAAAAGTAAAAGGTTCT
>JAGWGO010000034.1 GCA_028867395.1 Nitrososphaerota archaeon
TTAATTATAAAAATTATGAACAATCAATCAGTAAGGAATATCGTCAAGAAATTTTAAAGGGGAATGGCAGGATATGTGCAGTGTCTGCAAGCGACAAAGAACCCGATCTTACAATAAAACCTGAGGAATATCTTGAGGTAATCAGTACTGAAGACGAACGAATTAAGATAATCGGCGAAGAATTGGCAAACGATACAGGTAGGGCAATCTTTGGGAAGATATCTCAAGGCGTAACTAGCTCAAACGAGATTGCAAAAACACTAGGGATCTCCCTCCCACTTGTGAACTGGCACGTAAACAGGCTTTTAGGCGTGGGTCTTATCAAGGTGGAAAAGATTGAGATGAGCCAAAAGAACAAACAGATGAAGTATTATGCACCTGTCAAGACCGCGCTAGTAATAATACCTCCAGAGAATTCATCTGAGAAAAACTCTGCAACCTCAAAAAAAGAAACAGTGCTGACGAGACTACGTCACTACCTGGCAAGTATCGTATCTTTTGTAATGGTTTCCTCTGGGATCTATATTGCTGAAAAAAATCAGACTCAACAAGAGGTTTCATATGCGCCTGTGACTACGCAGGCGCCAATGATGCATGCTGCAATTAGGGCTGCACCAGTGCAACAAACTCCACCGCCTCCAGAACCAACTATCTTTGCTTCAGATCCTATGATGGTAGTAATTGCGTTGCTTGGAGGTGCAGCAGTCTTTTGCGCAGTATTTTTTGGGATAAAATTTGTCAGAAGAAAAAAGCAAATCACAAAATAAACTCGATTTGTGAAACTTGAGAAAATAAAGACGAAATTCTAGTAATAAAACATTTTAGCAAAAATTTTTTGTATAAAATTAAGTTAAAATGAAATTTAATCAAAGCCTATAAGACCTTGTATTCAATATGATATAATGACAAATAGAATCACAACAATTCTGGCAGCAATTGCAGCAATTGCAATTGTATCAACAACATTTGGAGGAATGCAGGGTTCTGGAGATAAAGCATATGCACAAAATGTGCCGTATTATTTTCCGCCTGAGCAAAACACAACTTCTGTGACAGGAACTGCTACTGAGACTGTCATGCCAGATCTTGTTGTTATACAGCTAGGTGTCGATACACAGGCAAAGACCGCACAAGGAGCTTTGATCCAAAACGCTCAAGCAATGAATGCAACTGCAACCGCGATACAAAAACTCGGAATCAATGCCACTGAAATCAGCACAAGCGATTTCACAATAGAGCCAGTGTACAATAACACAGGCCCATATCCGCCATACAACGTATACCAAAGTGTGTTTATTGGATATAAGGTGTCCAACACACTAATCATTAAAACAACCAAATTGGGACTTGCGGGCAACATTCTTGATACGGCAGTTGGAGCAGGAGCAAATAGGGTAGACAACGTGTCGTTTACTCTCTCGCCTGCAAAGCAGCAAATTGTTCAGAATAGCTTGATCGATAACGCTGTACTTGATGCACAATCTAGAGCCCAAAAGGCACTGGCGCCTCTTGGTGAAAAAATTATTGGCGTAAAGTCGGTAAACTTGTCTGAACTTAGTATGCCAGAACCACTGTCTGTCTATCATGCAAATGCTATGATGACAGCAGCACCTGCAGTACAGACGCCAATATTCACATCAAACCAAGACATGACAACATCAGTAGATGTCGTTTTCTTAATTGGAGCACAGTAACTCCTAACTTTTTTTATTTTTACGGTACATTGCCCAGTAAAAAAATTTCATATACTATAATTACGTAATATTATGATTGGAAACTGCCTATGTGATGATAAACTGTGAGATGGGGTCAGAAAGTTCAATCATCGAGAGGGTAAAGCCGATCGAGGGGGTAAAGGAAGTAGTAGGTGTATTTGGGAACTATGACGTGCTTGTCAAAATTCAATCTACGAATATTGATGAGATTAGTCAGATCATAGTAGAAAATATACGTAGACTAGGCAAGATACGGTGCACTACAACGTTGATGTGTGCCAACTAATTACATGCAGCGATACGGAAATAGTATTACTATCTAGGGATATACTGGATGAGAACATCTTTTAAGGCACATCATGTAACTCGATTCCATGGAGATAATGGGAAGGGGTTTAACGCAAATAATACGAGAGACTCCTTCTTACATGCATATTTTTACAAAGTTTGCAGCATACAGGTTATTTAACAAGCGCAGCCCAATTTATGGTTCAGCAGATATTATCAACGTGTGCAATCTACACTGTGAACATTGCTATTGGTGGCTCAACAGAAAGGAGAATGAAGAGCTTACAGTAGAACAGTGGAAAAAAGTAATAGATGAGAAATTCAAGAAAAACCACGTCTTCATAATAACACTTGTGGGCGGAGAGCCAACAATGAGGCCTGACGTGATTGAACTATTCATCAAGGAGTTTCCAAAGCGCATCTGTATAGTTTCAAACGGTACACTACCGCTAAAACGCTACCAAGACCTATACTTTTACTGGATATCAATAGACGGGACAAAAGAGATTCATGACAAGATTAGAGGGCAAGGCGCATGGGACAAAACAAGAAAAAACGTCGTAGATTATGTGAATAAAAATGGGGATCTTGCCTACAAAGACATTTGGATCACAATGACCATAAATGCGTTAAACTACAAAACCGTACCAAAAGTAATTGAAGAGTGGTCTGACTATTCCAACAAGATTGGATTCCAGTTTCACACCCCGTTTATGAAAAACGATCCTCTCTGGCTGCCCTTTGGAGAAGAGAGAACAAGAATTGTTGATGATCTCATATCAATGAGGAAAAAACATCCTGATTACCTAATAAATCCAGTATCGCAACTTGAACTGATGAAACGAAATTGGGGAGGAAAAGGCACCACCCCAGTTGATTGTCCAACGTGGGCTATCTTATCCGTTGATCATTTGGGGAGAGAAAAGATGCCTTGTTGCATAGGCAGTGCAGAGAACAAGTCCATGAAGCCAATATGTGAAGACTGTGGTCTTGGGTGCTATTCTGTGCTAGTCGGCTATGGAATGAAGGGATAATACTATCTTTGGAATAATCTTACTTTTGTAAATGATATCATCAATCCAAACACAACTACTAGCACTGCAAGTGAGGCAAACGGAAACTCGGGTACTGTAGTCTGGGCACTTGCAGTGGTTGGTGAATTGTCAGTGGCAGGATTGCTTACAGTGGCAGGAAACTCTGTTGATGCAAAACTGCTGTCATTTAGGTTCTCAAACGCAATTGTAATTGAGCCTGTATAGTTTGATGGAAATGAGACATTGATGTTGTTTCCACTATCCGAGTTGGTTGTCCTACCTACCTCGTGGTATATCACTCCATTACTTCCTTCTAGTACAGAAAAATCATAGGGAATGGAGCCAACAGTTTTATTTGCGGCGTATGGATCTAGTATCTTAAAGTTGAACTCGGTGGTAGAACCTGCAAGGATCTTTGGTGGGTTCCAGCTTAACGCTATCTTGTACTGGGCATTTCTTGTAAACTGGACCACCGGGAATTTGTTCTCATCGCTTGGCTTTAATGAAAAAGCCATCTCCTTGCCTGGATTTTGCTGATCTGAGAAGAGTGTTTGCACGTCTGGTCTGTATAAAATAAGGTGCACTATTCGGTAGGCATCCATCGAATAGTCATCTATTGAGATAAGCTTGTCAGGTATCTTGATGTCATTTACATAAGCATCATATTTTGTAACCACAAAATCTCCAAGGGTTCTTGGAATCCTGATCTCTCGATGGACTACTGTGAGTTGGTTAATGTTCTGCTGCGACCAGTCAAATGGCATTGTAAAGTTGATTGATTTTTTGACTGGGTCATACAATATGTTGTGAATCCGGTCATAATAACCGATTATCTGGATCTGGTGGGTCCCATAGCTTGGGTCATTGATTGTGAGGTTGTCGTACTCTGGAATTGATATACCTGCATTGTATGACTTGCTGACTTGGTTGTCATATGCTCCCATTGTGATGACCTCTATTTTGAATCTGTACAACCCGCCAGAGTTGAAGACTGGGCCCTTTATGTCATAATTTCCACTATCCTGACCGAAAAGTCCTGAAAGTATCCCTCCTTGTTCGTTAAACGTTGTATTGCCTGACTGCTGTGGATAAAAGCTCAAGAGAAAGTTACCGCTGTCACTTTTGAATATGTGACCAAACACTGCATTCTGTCCCTTGAATGCAGAGATGACAAGGGTCGCATCTGGAATTGGCTGTTGTGTGTCGGCATCCATTAGTACTAGATTCAGTTGGGTTCCTGCGTGGTTGTTGTCAATTAAAAATGGAACAGAACCAATTGAGAGCGTAACGTTTGTCTTTCCTATCAAGGATGGTGGAAGGGTCTCACTTGCAAGTCCGTCTCCGTAAGCTCTCAGAGCAAAGAAAAGAGAGGACGCAGCTATGAATATTGCCAAAAAATAGATTAATTTCACGAAGTATCGCCAATTTTATGCATTAGTGCAACTCTAAATAAACTCTAAACTCTGCTCCCAACACTAATTACAACACAATATCTTTTGCATGTGAATTGATCTAAAGAGATGAGAAAGTATCTGCAAGACGATCCGCTGAACTTTCAATCAAGCTTGGGTGATACTTGTCGATAATTTTTCGTAATCTTTCTTGATCTTTGACATTATACTTTTTCTTGAAATCAATAGTTTTGCTTTCTACAAGGTCATCCCTCTTTACCTGTGAGAGATACAATGATACAGTGGCTGGTGATTTTTGTGTCTTTTCAACCAACTCGCTAAATGAGAGCGTTCCATTCTCTAGCAGAGCTGAAAGTATCTGCTTGGGAGTTTCCTGCCTTAGATTCTTTATGAGTATAACCTCCTCGTCTGGTAATCCGGGAGGGTAGAATCTCGTCTGACCTGGACTACGGTCTACCTTGACAACACCTCCCTTTTCAAGCTTGGCTGCATAATATTCTAAAACTCCGTTTTTCATCCCAGTCTCACGCATTATTTCTCTGAACTTGATGCCGGGATTTTTTTCAATCACCTTTATTATCTGCATTACTCGGTCCAACTCAATCTCTCCTAAACACGGATAATGCAAACATCAACAAAGCAAAGAATATGATTACGTGACCTATCTCAAAAGATGAAAAGGTCCAAAAGTAATACTTTGACTGCCATGCTGCATCGATTAGCCAGAATACTTCTGCCAAGATAAATGTCCCAAAAGCAAGTGTGGTAAACAACAGTCTGCGAGTCCTAACTTTTCGATATGCAGTTGCTGCTACTACCGTTAGAAAAGAGGCAAAACCTATTCCGCTCAAGTGTAAAAGAATGTGAAAGTCGTTATATTGCTGAAAGAGATGAGGTAATATGACAGGTATGGATAACACCACTACCATCGAGAATATTATTACACATAGTAGTGTGGATTTGGTATCAATCAACGATTGCGGCCTGAACATAATGAAAATTGGTCAAAAAGAGATTTAAATCAAATGGTACATTTGACGAACATTCGTTCTCGTTCTTTTCAAATACTGCAATAAATTCTAGAATCAAACTCAGAACCATCTGAAATGGTTTTATGCCAAATCTTATCTCAATAAGATAAAAAAGTGAAACTCATTTACAATATGACAATACTCGAAATTGATTATTATATTGGGCTGACACTTTTTTTGAAATTGCCTAACTTGTGGATCCATTTGCTTGTCTCGTTCATATCTTTTGAACTCTTTACGTAGAAAAATGATAGCGCTATGATGGACGCTGCAATGGCTGGACCGGCAACTACGCCTAAACCCACACCTGGATATTCGAAAGGTAGACTGCTTGAAGAACTCTTGCTGGTTGGCAAACCAGATGTTGTTGTAAGTATGCCTAGTGCGTCGGCTCCCTGCTCGACCAGAATGATGTCTCCTTGGGAGTCAGTTGTAATGTATTGTGTAAGTGAACTGGTGGATGGAATTGGAAATTCATTTGTCTCACCAGTTCTAGGATTTATCATGGATATCTTGTCCAGCGTATGCTGTGCTACCCATAGATCATGATTCATGTCAAACACCATGCCATATGGAAGATTCTGTTGGTTTTGATCTAGGGGATATTTTGAGAATGTTTTCAAAATTGGATCAAAGGCAGAAACTTGACGTCCATCATGTTCTGAAACGTAGATCCTCTCCGTAAGAGAATCAATTAAAATAACAGTAGGGGTTGCAAGAGTTCCATTTCCTGAAGGGTATTCTGTTATTGTATTATCAGACGGGTTTATTTTTCCAATCTTTCCTAATCCACTTTCCGCTATCCATATGTCACCGGTTGTATCATCTATCGCAAGTCCTAAAGGAACAGAACCAGATGCAAGCGGGATGGTTGTAAATGTCTTTTTTGAAGAATCAAATTTTAGGATCTGGTTTATGTTTGAGAGGCTTGAGACACTTATCCATACGTTATCACTGTTATCTATTGCAAGACCTGAGAGGATACTACCTTGTTGTACTGGCACATGGTATATTTGGTTTGCATTTGTGTCAGGATTATAGTTGCACAAGAGTTTTGATATGGGGTCTATATACCAAAGAGTATCGTCTAGGTTGTTCAATCCCATCAATGTTACATCATTAATTCCCTGAAGGTTGTGTTCTTTGAAAGATTTTGAGTCCAGATCAAATGAGTATAATCTTCCACTCTTTATCTGAGCATCTCCAACCCAAACCGTGTTTCTTATCTTGTCATAGACGGCAAATAGTGGGCGACTGTCATTTTGAGGCAGCTTATACTCTTTGATGGAAGCAGAGATTGTATCGATTCTTGGAGTGAGATATAGATCCTTGTATATTCCAATGATGTTAAGAGAGTTGGCAGCACTTTGCACTCCCTCTATCTGCATATTCCAGTGTCCTGCGATAGCAAACGTATTGGTATCAACGGAGAAGGTACCTTGTGATACTGGATTGGCATTTTCAACAATCGGGCCTATTCCTTTGTCAACTTGTGTGTAGGTAAGTCTTACAGAATCCATTGGTATGAGATTTCCATGTGTATCTAGGAAGGATATTTTCAGGTTGTTACTTCCTGCATAATATGGATCAATTGTTAGCAGTACTCTTGTACCATTCTGAGCATATGCAGTCTCTGTGTATGTGTTGGTATTTTCAGCAACCGCAAAGGCAGCGGAAGGTGAAATTTGTTGAAGTTGGTTTTGAAATTGGGTTGGAGGAAGGCCAGAATCTACAAGTACAGAAACAGAGGCAAGCAGCACAATTCCGATGAGTGCTTCTATCAATATGTTTGAATGAAACCTTGATTCGAGTCGCTTGACTTCAGCAAGATCTATTTGTGTCCCGCTGGCTTGAGTCGAAATCGATTTTACCTTGGCAAAGGCCTTGCTTCTTGTTGCAATCTCATGATATCCTCCCATTGCAATCATTCCGGCAGCAAGCGATAGCTTTACTATCAATATCTGCCCGTATACGGAAGCCAAAGTTAGGGAAAGACTGGTTTCGAGTGTGTAGAGAAGAGTAGGTCCAGTAACAGCAACGACGCCGAGAACCGCAATCACAAGCAACGTGAATCGGGGAATCATAAATGAAATGACGGCGAGTTTGAGGAAATGATCTTCGGATCTTTTCAATGCGGGAAGAACAACAAAGGCTCCGTATACAAGACCGCCTATCCAAAACGATGCTGCAACATCATGTACGAAATCAAGTACTGGAGGCAATGAAAGTCCTGTTGCAGCTGCATGGCTTATCAGGGACTCGGTAGCGAGAATTCCAATACCTAGGCCAAATATCGCCCATTTCCATGAATTGGTTGATACTATGTTCGAATTCTTCTGCGTGTGATACCAGGTATACGCAATTACAATAAGAGCTCCAGAAAGTGTCATTCGTAAGATCCATGACTGTCCAAATTTGGTTAGGATTGCATCAGAAAGCGAGGCGTTGATCGAAACCGCTTCAGCAACAATCATAGCAATATTTGCCACAAATAGAATGGCTGCACCAATTAGGATAATCATTGCAGTTTGTTTCTCAATATGTATACGCGTCCTTGACATAACTTGTGAAAGCCAGGGAATCATGGCAATTGGTTTCCACATCCAAAGAGACAAAAATGAGGATCCAACAATAATGACCTCTCCTAGAAGAGCGGGAAATCTTGCTACCACAAAGGGAATAGAAATGATATCATATATGCTAACAGCAGTTGTCGCTGAGGTTTTCTGTGGTACGGCTTCTCCCACTCCAAAGACGAAAGCACCTTCTGTGACATGACCGTCTGTCTGATCTAACACCTTCCATGACGCAGTGTATACTCCATTCGGTATGCTAGACGGAAGTGTAACGCTAAGAACTTCCTGATTTGTACCTACAAAATGATCATCTTTGTTGTCGATTTCCTTTCCATTTGAATCGAGTACCTTTATCTTACTATAGTGAATGTCGATTGGGTCGCTAAATGTTGCACTGACCGAACCTGGAGACGAGGAAAGGGATTGACCATTTGTAGGATTGCTTGCAATAACCAAGGCATGACCATATGAGTGAGGCATGTTAGGTGCAAGAGCGACGACAAAACATGCAAGCAGTGCTAGTGCAAGTAGAGGTATTGACTTTTTCTTTGTCACACCTGATGACTTCCGTTTCTGCGATTTAGTGCGTAAACTGCAATTACAATTCCTGCAATCCCAGTCCCAATACCAATCCCAGATACTATGAAGAGCTCATCAGTTACATTTTTTAGATTTTGATATGATTGTTGAATCGTCAAGACATTTTGGTTGGTCGAGTTGGCAAGATTCTTTGCATCATTGATATCGTTTGCAAGCTGATTTACTATTGACGCAAATTGAGATCCTGGCATGACAGATGTAGCGGAAGTGGTACCTTGAGTCGATGGATTACTTGGTAATGTGGTGGTGGATCTAAGAGGTGGAAAATAATAGTTATCCTTGCTCTCTACCTGATCAAGCGGGAATGTTCCATTGTCAAGTGTTTGTCCATCAATGTTTCCAGTCAAGATGATGTAATATGAGCCAAGCTGCGTTGGAACTATGGTAGTAACATATTCTCCTGGGGTGTCATCGCTTGGAGTAGTACTAAGTGTCTTTGTGATGCCCCCATATTTGATTGTGACAGTAACATTGTCAAGTGCGATATCTGCAATAGGTTGAGCATTGCTACCACTTCCCTTAGTTACTGTTATTTGTACTTGATTGGTATCTCCGACAAGGGGAGGTTCGTTTGCAAGACCTACCTTAACAGTAATATCTCCAAAGGTTTTCTCTACATGCGCAGACGCAGGAGTGATTAACAAAGTGGATACTACAACTAATGATAACACGATAACAATAGGGATAATTATTTTCTTACTTTTCAATTTCTAACATGAAAAAACATTTGTTCGCTTAAATATGTTCTGGTACAAAAATAGATTGCAGTGCAATCGTTGAAATATTTCAAGATATAATTCAAAAATTTTTTTGATGTGTTTGATGCTCAAACCAAAATATATTAAAAGACAGCCAACAAGATTATTATAATGAAAAAGGCATTCGCAGTTTCAATAATGATGCTTATAGCTAGCGGTATTCTTGCAGGGCATCCTGCTTTTGCTCATAACTTTGCACAAAACTCTGACGCAGACTTGATTGCAAAAATTCAAGAGTCTAAAGCAGAATCCAAATTGATTGCAAATAACATATCCAATAGCTCTGTAGCGCAGTGGCATATCTCAAAAAGCCAAGAATATTGGGGAAGCAATGAGATGAGCCTGCTCGACCAAAAAGACTCTAGTCTTGCTAGTCAAATATCCACAGACATGGATGACTTGTATTCCATGGCAGGGCAGCAAAATACTGATCCCACTATCGCAAATCAAAAAGCAGATACTCTAAACCATCTCTTGGACCAAGCAGAGCCAGAAATGACAAGCAGTTCATCACAAAACAACGCGACGGTGCAAGCATTGGCTATGGTTGACGTACTAAATGAGGTCTTGAAGGATTATGGCGCCGCTATAGGATCATCAGTTGACCTTACCAACATGAATAACATGAACATGTCAGGCATGTCGTCCTCTGGCAGCATGCAAGGCATGTCAGGAATGTCAAGCGCGCCAATTGTTAATGATGCAGCGTACCAAAGTGCACAAGCCCTTACAAGTACTGCTCAAACCATGTTTAGCAATTTACAGTCGATTGCACCAACTAGTGCATCTCCTTATCTTACCAAAGCAGGACCTGCACTTAGTGACCTAAAACAAAAAATTGACTCAAAGAGTTCTGGTAATGATGTGATGACTGTAGT
>JAGWGO010000257.1 GCA_028867395.1 Nitrososphaerota archaeon
GCTCCTCTACTGTAAGTTTCTTTGCCAGATCAGCATTCATCTTTGATGAATCTGCCAACCTGATGATGTTTCCCTGTCTTTTACGAACAAGGGAATTTAGCATGCTTTCAAGTTTGTCTCGGTCCTGCTGCGGCAACCTTTGCATGAAGGAATTCATCTTTATGTAAAACTCTGGTTCTAGTGTTGAAAGATCAAAATCACCTTGAACATTTTCTTTTACCATTGCCTGCTTGAGGGCAACTACCATATCTGTATCCTGGACCTCAGCAAGTTTTTCTGACGACAGTACTTGTGCAACCCATCTTGGAACACTCAAGATCTCACCGTGCTTGGCATCAACAGATGCCTCTGGAGCATCTATTTTAACATCGTAGGCAAAATTGACCTTAACATCCTGTAGATGATACCCTATACTATGGATCTGTATCAATTCGGATATGTTCAAAGTATGCATGATTCTCCTCAAGTCTTTATTGGGATCGATCGATCAAATGATCAGAGTAAATGGTTAACAAATGTGATCTAGATGTTTTTAGACTGTTTTTTCTCATACTTTGACTTTTTCTATTTGGTATGTATTTCATATGTACGATCGCCTCAAGACAACTTAGTTTTTTGTCAATCTTAATAGCTGGTAATTATGATATCATGACCCAGATATGCTCAAATGGATACAGGAATTCATTTAGGTATCACCTTGAGCTTTAATTTTATTAGGAGGACAAAAAGGTAAGACCCTATGACCGAGTCTTCCATGTGGGTTGAAAAGTACCGACCTATGAAGTTGGCAGATATAGTAAACCAAAAAGATGTGATTGGTAGTTTGAAGGCCCTTTTAAAAAATACATCCGAGATGCCACATCTGATGTTTTCAGGGTCTGCTGGAGTAGGCAAGACAACCACTGCCCTATGTATTGCAAGAGAGATTCTTGGAGAGGCATGGCGTGAATATACACTAGAGCTAAATGCTTCAGACGAAAGAGGGATCAACATGGTCAGAGAGAGGGTAAAAAAGTTTGCAAGGTTTTCGGGACTTGATACTAACATACCCTTCAAGCTTGTTATACTAGATGAAGCAGATGAAATGACCTCTGACGCGCAGACTGCACTCAGGAGGATTATCGAGGACACTGCAAGCCATTGCAGATTTATCATGATTGCGAATAATATATCAAAAATCATAGAGCCCCTCCAAAGTAGGTGCGCTGTATTCAAGTTCACCAGAATATCAGAAGAAGAGATAATTGACTACCTAGAAGAGATTTGCAAAAAGGAAAAGGTCAAGTACACTAAGGATGGCCTAAAGACACTATATTCCTACTCGGAAGGAGATATGCGTCATGCTATCAACATGCTACAGGCGGCCTCAAGTCTTGGAACAGTAAGCGAGGAAAATGTCAAGTCATCTGCAGGACTTTCAAAGACAAGCGATGTTGGAGAGGTGCTCAAACTTGCGCTGGCAGGAAAATTAACAGATGCAAGAAACAAGATGATTGAGCTGATCAAGGTCTATGGGATGTCAGAATCTGACTTTTTAAAATATCTCAACGAAGAGTGCTACAAGATAAAGACTGACAATTTATCTGAGATACTAGAATCGATAGCCAAGTATGATTATCGGCTCATAATTGGTGCCAACCCAGAGATTCAGCTCTCTGCACTTTTGGCCGAGCTTGGAAAGATAGGAAAATAATAACGCAGAGAGAGGGATTTGAACCCCCGCGTGCTTGCGCACATAGGCTCTCAAGGCCCACGCCATGCCGGGCTAGGCGACCTCTGCGGTTCTTTTTGAGAAATACTTGTTAAAATTTGTTTAAGACCGGCAAAAATTGTCAAATGTGTTACTCCCACAATCTGTATTAGGACAAGAAAGAAAAATAAAAAGAACGAAAAATTTCTAGTGGTGTGCGTGTGGGTTAGCAGAACCTGTTTCCATCTTGGTGTAAGTTCCTGCCGCCTTTTCATGGTGTTCTAGATTTGATTGATCTACTTTG
>JAGWGO010000258.1 GCA_028867395.1 Nitrososphaerota archaeon
CTTAATTAGTTTTGTTGCTGTTCTAATGATGATTACATCAATGGGTATTTTTGGATTCTTATCAAATGCATATCAAGACAATGTCCTTCCTTTGCAGGAACAACAACAGCAAATTTCCTTGCTCGAAGGTGAAAAAACTGAATCAGAACAATTAAAGGCTGAACGTCTTGCTCGCCAGGAACAAATTAATAAGCAAATTGCAGACCTCCCAAGTAACTTTGTTAATGGCCGTCGTAGATTAATTGCGGCAAACAAATCTGAACTTGATCAAATCAATAAAGATGTTGCTCAATATACAACTGATATCCGGGAACACACATTAGAAATTGCAAAGTTAAAGAGCCAAACTCTTGAAGAGACGGCTCATGTCGGACCAATTATTTTTATGGCGAAGGCTTTTGGTATGGATGTTAATACAGCAACAAAATGGTTAATTATGTTAATCATATTTGTATTTGATCCACTAGCTGTTACATTAACAATTGCATCAAATATGGCTATACTAGATTATAAGAAAAAGAAAGAGGAGGCAAAAATGCCTACTGATGATACCAAAGTAGAAACGTCACCAAATCTAACAGCAGCCGCATGGAATTTTCCCCCTGTAGAATTAGCAGAGCCGCCTGTATACAATGCAGATCATACACTACGTGCAAGTAAGGATGGGATGTTGTGGACTCCAGTAGCACCTGATGCGGCCGCAGCTCCTCCGGTTCATACTAATTGGGGAGAAGGTCAAACGAGTTGGGCAAATTCAACCATATCCGGAGCGGCACCAGCACCAGGACCAGGACCTTTTACAACCGTAACGATTGGTGAACCCCAATCCCCCGAACCGCCAAATCTCGTTAGAAAGGCATTTGATGTGTTTACCCAAACTGATCTTTCCCCTCAAGAAAAACGCATGAAAGAGGAACTTGAAACCCTCTTAAAACGTCACCAAGAGGTTTTAAGTGCTAATGCAACAAGAGCAAAATCGTAACGTTGACTGCGATAGATTATCTCTGTAAAATTCATTGAATATGGATAAACATGCACTTTGGTATGAAAAATACCGTCCCCAAACTTTTGACGAATATGTGTTTCACGACAACACATTAAAGAACGCTGTTGATAGAATGGTCAACGAAAAAACAATTCCACATTTGTTGTTTACTGGTGTTCAAGGTAGTGGCAAGTCAACACTAAGTCTATTGCTTGTTAATGCAATGAATGTCGACGAACTAGATGTAATCTCAATCAATGCATCAGATGAAAATAATGTTGATACAATGCGAGATAAAATTAAGTCGTTTATTTCAACATATGCATTGGGAGCTTTTAAAATTGTTCGGCTTGAAGAAGCTGATAGATTGACACCACATGCTCAAGATATTTTGAGGGCTATGATTGAAGAATACACAGATGTTGCTCGATTTATTTTGACAGCCAACTATGAAAATAAAATCACCCCACCGTTAAAATCTCGATTTCAACATTTCCGATTTGCAAAACCAGATCGTGATAGGGCAGTTGAGTTTGCAGCACAGGTTCTTGTATCTGAAAAGGTTAAGTTTTCATTAGAACAACTTGATGGGTATGTGGCAATTGGATATCCTGATATTAGGAAGATCATAAATCTTCTACAACAGAATTCATTTGGTGGTAAATTATTACCATTGCTGGAAGCTGATACAGCTGATTATAAATTTGCATTGTTAGATTTAATTGAAACTGGAAATTGGGTTGAAGCACGCAAACTTGCTTGTGCTCAAGTATCAAGTGAAGAATGGGAAGATGTTTATAAATTTCTTTATGAGAACTTAAACAAGTCTCCATCTTTTGCAACAAAAGATAAATGGGAAGCTGGTATTGTTATCATTGCTGACCATTTATATAAACATGGTATCGTAGCTGATCCTGAAATTAATGCAGCAGCAATGTTCATTAGACTAGGACAGATTTAAATTGGAAGAATATGATTATTGTTAGTGTAGGTGAACCATTCCCCAT
>JAGWGO010000035.1 GCA_028867395.1 Nitrososphaerota archaeon
AAGAATTGCAATGATTCGTCTGATATATTGATGAGTTTCTCGGCTTCTTGTGGGGTTATGTTATCTCCAGACAATACCTTGTTCTTGCATAGCATAATGAATTCTTGCTCTGATCTCACATCATGGTTTTCTTGGTACTCTATTAATTAAGATTATTATGGTAAACCTAGATTGTTGGACTGGTTTACAAATATCATAAATGCTTTTTTCTTAAATTACAATATTTTTTGTGAGACATTTTTTATGGTATCTATAGTTCCATCAACTAAAAACTCTAGTTCTCGCTCTGATATCGCAAGGGGAGGAACCAGCATTACTATGTGTCCTAAAGTTCTGAGGTAAATCTTGTGTTTTTTGGCCTCGTTGAAAATTTTCTGATATATGCGTTTTTGAGGAGAAATGGGTGTTTTTCTTGCCTTGTTGCTGACAAGTTCTATTCCCATGAGCATTCCCTTGTGCCTTACATCTCCAACTATATCTAGTTCTGAAATCTCATCGACTCGACTTTGGAGATATGCAGAACTTTTCTTTACCTTGGACAAGATGTTGTATTTTTTGTATAATGCAAGATTTGTGATTGCAGTAGCGCATGCAAGCGGATTGCCGGTAAACGTATGCCCATGAAAGAAGTGCCTCATATCTTGGTATTGGCCCAAGAATGCATCGTAGACCTTCTTGCTTGCAAGCGTGGTTGCAAGAGGCAAATAGCCTGCAGTTAGCATCTTGCCAAAGGCGACAATGTCTGGCGTGCTTTTTTGGGCTTGGTATTCCACCATGGAGCCAAGTCTGCCCAAGCCGGTTGCAATCTCATCTAATATGTACAAGACATCGTGTTTTTTGCAAAGCTTGCTTATCTTGCTTTGAAAACCATCTGGATAAATGTTAACTCCTCCTGCCACCTGGGCGCCGCTTTCCATGACAAAAGCAGCGATGTTGTTGTTTTGGGAAAGCGTCTTTTCGATTCTGTCAAGGCAGTGATTTTCAAAATCTTTTATAGTAAAACCGTTAGGGATGCGATAGCTGCTAGGAGAAGTTGCTCTTATTGCAGAAAACAGGACAGACTTGTATCTTGAAAAGAAACTAGGGACATATCCCAGGGACATTGTACCGATAGTATCTCCATGATAGCTGTTCTCAAGTGTGACAAACCTTGTTCTCTTTTTTTCTCCCCTGTTCTGCCAATACTGCAATGCCATCTTTGCAGAAACTTCCATAGCAGTAGATCCGTCGTCTGAATAAAAGACCTTGTGCATGTTTGGTGCAAGTCTTACCATGATTTTTGCAAGTTCCTCTGCCTTGTCATTTGTGAGATTGAAAAGCGACGAGTGTTGCAATTTTTTTGTCTGTTTTACCATTGCTTGCACAAGTTCGTCTTTAGAGTGACCCCAGACGTTACACCACATGGATGCAACACCATCAAGTAATCTGTCTCCTTTTTTGTCATAAAGCCACATGCCCTTCCCCTTTACAATGACGTCAAAACTGTTCCATTCTCTCATCTGGGTATAAGGATGCCATACACTGCTGTGCATTAACAGAATCTCTTACCTGGTAGGATTAAAAACGGTGCTATTGCATGGTCTAGGTGTAAAATGCTCATACATACACATGCCTATCTTGTCGTTCTTTGAGGTGAACCATATGTATCAAGACGAGATGCAGGAACAGGTAGAGCACATCTATGAGATAGTAGCAGAGATTCAAAATGCATACTCGCGTCATCTAAATCTTGAAAAAGACGAGCTAGTCTGCGCTACCTACAATTAATCATAAAGATTTCCCTCAACTGGGGATTATTTTTTACTTCTTTAATTTAGATTCTGCCTTTCTTTTATGATTCTATGCAAATTTCTTATCCCATGATGTAAAGATTTTACATTAATAACAAGACTGGGAACTCTCCCAAGAATATTCAAACAATTTGCGCAAGGGCTCGTTCAATGATTTTGAGTTTGACCACATTGCAAAAACATTATGGGATGGATGTGTTGCATTTCTCAAAAATAGCATTATCTCACTGCTGTCCTTTATTACAAAACACTGGTTGTTGTTTTCCTCGCCTGGAATCAGTCTGATTTTTTTCTTGTCATATTCATTGAGAAAATCAGGAATCTGCAATGCTGGTGAAATGATCAATCTTGAATCAGCCAACGAATTGAACACCATCTCTATTATCTCAGAGTGATAGAATCGCGAAATGTCTTTTTCGCTTCCAAATACGATTATCTGCTCTCTTGCAGTCTTTATCATCTCTTTAATCTTGGAATAGATTTGTCCAGTTCCTTCCATTGTTTGAAGCCTGTCTTGTTTGATCTCTGTTGTTTCTACTGCAAAGGTGGGTACTTCCTTCCAAAGTTCTGTTATGTTTTTTTCCTGTTTTGCAAGCATGTTTAGGTTTTCCTTCTCCGTGTTTATCAGTGTGGCAATGGCCTGATCTATTGGCAATGCTACATATCTTGTTGGAGAAGAAAACTCGGCAGTTACAATTCCCTTATTTTGTAAAGTGTTGAGAATAAAATATGTCTCAGTCCTTGGCATGCCAAGTGATTTTACAACTTCAGGAGCTGTCTTTGCTCCATACTTGCCCAAGTAGATGTACACTTTGGCCTGGTTTTGCGTCAAGCCAAATTTTACAATCTCGTTTTTTACCTTATCTAGTTTAACCTTGTACTCGTAAAGATTCGAGTCTTCACTTGCGGCGAAAACCCCTACTTGAACCTCGCTATCTGTTTGATTCATTCCCCTAACCCAGATCCACGATCATTCGAACCATGATATTATGGCTTTAGATGCAAATTGCGTCAAACTGCGTCATTTTACCACAAAACGGAGTCCTCTCTCACGCTGAATTATTAAATGACATATCAAATTGTTCTTTGTGAAGTCTTATTTTGTTACAGGCACTGATACAGGAGTAGGCAAGACGGCAATAACTGGAGCAATAGCATGGGTCCTTAGAAAACGAGGAATTGATGTTGGAGTCATGAAGCCAATTGCCACTGGAGTTGGCCAGAAGGGCAGATTCAGGTCTGAAGATGTAGCGGTATTGCATGAAGCAGCATTGACAAATGATGATGAAAAAACAATAAACCCCGTCTTTCTTCCTTTGCCTGTCTCACCATATGATGCATCAAAGGCATTGGGCATAAAAATCGACATGAAAATGATACTGGAGAGATACAAGTATCTTGTAAAATCTCACCAAGTGGTGCTAGTTGAAGGAATTGGAGGAATAATGACTCCAATTACTAGGGACTTTTTTGTTGCAGACATGATAAAGCAGATGAATCTTGAAACAATTGTTGTAACGCGGTCAACCCTTGGAACCATAAACCATACTATCATGACAATTGAGATGTGTAAAAAATACCAGATCCCTGTCAAGGGTTTGGTAATCAATTATTTTGATGAAAAGGGTGGTCCGGCAGAACAGAATGCGCCGTCTACTTTGCACGAGGTTACAGGCTTGCCAATTCTTGGCATAATTCCTTTTGTAAAAAATTATCAAAAGCCAGAGATAATGGCGGATCTTGTAGAAAAAAATATGAACATAAACGAGCTCATATCCTAAAAATCTTAAGTTTCGACTGTTTCTTGCCTGCTGAAAAGCTAATCAGATCATTGATTATCTTTGCAAAACTGAATTCTTCCTTGTCAAGCGTATACACTTTGGCATTTACGGCGATTGGTTTGTCTACCACTAGCCAAATATTGTCTGGTTTTGGTTGGATCTTTTTTAGTTTGTTGACATTTTCAACTATATCCTGTTCTTTGCCAGTCTTTGGAAAGTATATGACTATTGCTTCGTCCGGGCTTGCTGAAAGTGTCCTAGTATCAGGTATTGCAACGTCGATCTCAACTGACTGGAGAGAAACCTTCCTCTGACTTGGAATCATTGCCACAGTCAGCAGGTAGTGGGTCAATCCTTCTGCAAGTGTGCCTAATGCAGCCTCTCTGTTTCCCTCTACTTTATCTATATTTGACAAGCAGTGGCTGAAAATAGTGCTAATAGCTTCTGTGCTCTCTCCTTGGGCAATGTCTGATAGTATCCTTTTTTCTTGATAATCTGAAATTGCTTGATAGAGAAGGTCCTTTATCTCCAAGGTTTTCTTTCCTCTAGTTGGATAATTAAAAGCTAGTTTACAAAAACCATCTGCAGCTCAAGACACGTACTCTGATCGCATTAACCTGTAAAATGATGTCTAGATGCATGAAACGGTATCGCAAGGGTGGAATGTAATAAAGTTTTTCATGTTTTAGCGAAACCTGTAACAAGTCTTATCGACGGTCTCTTGGTATCAAATGCATCTTGGTAATAGATGAGATAAAAGCAAAGGATCTTGCAAGAAAGTTTCTAGAGCAGTATCACTCCATCATTGTACTCAAGGCAATTTTAGAGGACGGAGTATGGGATGTCTCTGCAAAGATTGGGCTTATGCCCAAAGATGTCAAAAATGTGCAACTAGATGAAATTAGTAGATATTTTCTGCCTTTTCCCAGCAGAGCTCAAACAACAGGCGTACTGAATCCACAAGCGGTCTTGAATCTGCCCACATTGCAAAGACATTATGCGATGGATGGTTGGAGTTTCTCAAAAAGAACAAGACTTCATCGTGGTCGCGAACCAGGTAGCATTGGTTCTCACACTTGCTGTCTGGTATTATCCTTATCTTCTTTTTGTCTATTTGTCTGGCATACTCTGGCATCTTTTGTGCAGGAGACACGATCACCTTGACTTCGGTAACCATGTTAGATAACAATTCGACAAAATCTGCATAATATAATCTTGAGAGGTCCTTTTCCGTACAGAAAAGATACAGTTCTTCTTTTGTGCTGTTTATCATCTCTTTGATCTTGTTGTTTATCTGAGGTGTGCCTTGCAACATCTGCATCTTTTCTTTTTTGGTCTCAGACGTCTCAATTGCAAAAGCAGGTATGTCGTTCCACAGTTCTGTCAATTCATGCTCTTGCATAGCCAAGATCTTTATCTTTTCTTGCTCTGATTTTACAAGCGTCAGAACTGTCTCGCCTATCGACAGTGTTGAATACTTGATTGGTGTGGAGAACTCGGCCGTGACTATGCCTTTGTTTTGCAATGTATTTATGATAAAATATGTCTCGGTTCGTGGCAGATCTAGTGCCTTTGAGACCTCGGGGGCGCTCTTTGGACCGTACTTTCCAAGGTAGATGAAAACCTTGGCTTGGTTCTGGCTGAGACCAAATTTTAAAAGCTCGTTTTTTACCTGGTCCATCTTGACTTTATACTGGTATAGTTTCGAGTCAGGCTCGGACAGAAAAGGGGATGCGATTTCTTGTTGGTCTTGCAACTATTTCACTTGCAGAGTATCTGTAATACATCAATATAACCAACAAGATGCATTCATCAGTATGATTTCTTCGAAAAACATAATATACAAGAAGACATCATCGCGGCTTCACTTGATTTTAAAATGATCGGTATAGAGGCAGTAAAAGGTCTGTTTTAGCTTGACTGGCGGTTAACTCTTTCTGCTAATGCCATCTTTGCATTTGCGATATCCCACAAGGCATTCTCAATTCTTGCCAAGTGTTCGTTTATTCCCTTGATGTCATTTTTCAGAGATCTCAGTTTGATTGCCTCAACTTCTAGTGTGATGTCTGAAAGACATTCTGTGAATGCCTCTGAAAATGAAACTCCTTCTTTTTGGTTTACAGCAATCTCACGTGCCATTTCTATATTTTCCATCTCATCAGCGAAGTATAAAAATATCATCTGCCAATTATGGAAATGAGAGAAATTCTCCATTTTTGGGAAATGAAAATCTAAATGGATTCAACTACTCTAAGAATCTTCTAAAACTATCAAACTCACTTGATGTAAGATCACTTGATCCTTTAGAGTCAAAAATCTTCTTCATCTTTTCAAATTTTTCTGCAAGCAGCGACAAGTCTATGGGCTGTCCGGTTTCTTCATTTTTTAATCCGACATAGTACTTGACTCTCTCTTCGAATTTATCTGGAGTGATTTCCTTTATCAAGACCTCTCCGGTAGTTATTATTTTTGCCATGCGTTCTCTTTCTTTTTGTTCGAGAGTCTTTTTCTCAGCTTCTATCATTTGTTTATGATTTTCATATCCTTTCTTGATGTCAGTTAGCTGAGTCTCTAATTTTGTAAGAACGTCGGTCACAACTTCAGACGATACTTGCTCGTTTCCTTGGTTTGTTTGAGCAGTCTTGGATGTCTTGGAACTTTGCACTGGGCTCATATTTGATTCGTCAAATGTTTGTTCTGCAACTAATTTTACAACCATTGGTTTTGTCTTCTTTTTTGCTACCAGACCATATGCCACAAAACCTATTCCTGCCCAGGCTGTCCCTATTAGCAGGTATTGGATCGCGGCAATTACCACACTCAAGTGAGGGTATCCCATCTGGTGTAACATGGAAGCACTGCTTGCAGAGTTACCGCTTGTCATCGAGGATACAAAACTATGTGCGGCTTGGGAGATGTACTCTGGTGAAAAGTAATATGCTGGAATTGATACTATGGAAAGTACTGTGCCCCCAATTATCCATCCGCGTCTCATTATATAATCGAGCTAAAGAAAATTAATATCAACTTGTTTGTAACACAAAATGACATATCATAACGTGGCACGAACTGAATTTTATGGACCTTCTCTCTAATAAAACTGGCTAGTCGAAAGAAACAACCACGGGTTTTAGTCGTTAAGATACAGTGGATCCTAATCTTCCCACTCTGTTCCAAAATAATTTGGTCTGATTATTGGATGACAATTTCATTGGGACGCTCTGCTTCCACCCTGAATGTAGACTTGAACATGAACTTGGTTTGAGGGGATGATGATTTTATGAACGCGATATCAAGTGACAAATCACGGCTCAGAAAAGCTGTACACGCAAGGTCTTTTTTTACTCCTCTTGAGACAAGCCCGTCGATTGATTCCTTGACCTTTTGCAGTTTTTCTATTCTTGATTTGACATCCTCCAAAGCTTTGAAATAAATTTCGAGCTCGCCCCTCAGTCCTATTCCGTCGTATATGGCAACTCCGGCCAATTCGTGCCAGTTGCCTTTTTGGTTCTTCTTGCTGACTGGCTTTTTCTTTTTGGGGTCGACAGGCCCTGTAATTTTTTCTCTAAGATCAGCAAGCTCTGATTCGTTAGATGCATCGTTTACTCTCAGCTTCTCTCCTATTGTCTTGGAATATTGTTCCGATCTCTGCTTTAGCTCTTCAAGATCTTTATCCAAAGATGACTTGAAGGCCAAGATATTGCGAAATGATTCTGCCATTCCTTCCTCCACCAAACTTAGCTCCCAGCCCTCTCAAGATGAAGAGATTCGTTTCCAACGATCATCTCCTCGGCGTTTGTGCCGGGAAGTCGTTTTAATGCCTTTGTGCTCTCTCGCAAAAATGATAATTTCTTGTTCTTTGTGATTCTGTCTGATCTTGCCAAGCTGATTACCCTTGGAATTGCGTACTGCAAAACACCAGATGCCTCATCAAGTGTAAGCTGATCAAACCTTTTTTGCTCTGATTTGTAATCTGGTTTTATGATAATTATGTCAAGGACTGGGGTGAGCGTAGCTCTTGAGTTCTCTGGAAGATTCAAGATGTGTGGATCCAAATCGATTGAAAAGCCTAGATACGAGGTGATTATCTTGAGCGAATTGTAAAGGTCATCTGTTACATTGGACTTTTCCTTTTCTAGCTCGTAGACTTGGACTGCCTCGTCAACTAGTTCCTCCATGGCCTTTACGGCAGACGCTAGATTATCATCGCTTACGTTAGCTTCCGCTGTCATATGGAAGAAATTGGCTTTTTTATATAAAGAAGGTGTGTATGTAACTTGAAATTACAACTTCTCTTATTGCATCTTCTAGGTTGCTAAATGTCAAATTTTTCCATCTTGCTGACGTTTTCTCTTTTATGTTGCAAGAATTCCTACAAATGGTATGTTCTGTCCGTACTGAATCGTGTTTTCACTCTGGGAATTTACAAATTTGCCAAAAAGAAGTAGAAACGCTGAATATCCATGGTTAGATTGAAGGGGGGATTTTGAAATATAGGTTGATCCACCAGCTGAACTAGCTCCAAAGTATACCTGAACTGTACCTCCCCCATGTGGTACTTTTACACCATAGTCTGGGTTATATGAGCTTAGAGTGGGAGGGGAGGTAAGGCTAACCGAATTTACAATATAGTATTGGTTGCTGGCAGGTGTGCCCTGAGATACATCTTGGAGCCAAAAAAAAGACTGCTGTGATATATAAAAATCACTTGTAGCGTTATTGTTAGTTATTTTTAAGGAGAATGCTGGGTCGTATCCTCCCGGTATTTGCCATCCGGTATTCCAACTGCCGCCTTCAGTATATTGGAATTGAGTATAATTCATTGTTAGTGTCCCAGCATATACTGCATAATTGCTGCTACTCAACTGTATTACGGTTATTGTTGCAGTTGCTTGTATGGTTTGAGAATATCCATTTTGTAGTGGTTTTGTCAACTTGAAAGTACATGTATCTCCACCTGAGCCTGAAACTTTGACATTCCATGTAAAGACTGCAGTACTACCGGGGGCTAACATGGTGTATTTTGATGGATTTACTGCACTGGCTGTGCACAGAGTAGTACCAGATCCAGTGTAGGTGGGCGATGGCAAAGGTGAAGGAGTAATGTTGGTCAAAGTACTGGTACTGTTGTTGGTTACTATCATGGTCAGTGTGGTATTAAACCCTCCAGCAACAGTAGCAGGAAAGAACATTAGCTGAATATTCAATGGTTGAGCACTAGCGGAGTTCATGGTGAATTGCTGAGTATTTCCTCTCGAGGTTACCATTTTTACATTATATGAATACAACGGATTGATGGACGCTGGTATGTTTTGACCTATGTCTGTCAGTACTCCGCCGGTAGATACAAAATTATTTGTTGGAACATAACTGTTCACCCAATCAGTTGCACTCGTATTTTGAATCCATAATTTTGTAAACTGGATTGGAAGACTACCGGTATTTGCTACTGTAATGTTCAGTTTGCCGTCTGGTACAGTCACACTTGAGATTTGAAACTTTTCCTTGTCAACATCAGTTAACTGTTGGTTTTGTACAAGCACAGATTGGTTGTAGTTGTTCAAGATTCCCATACTGTATGAGATGTACGCAATAGTAGTTGTTAGCGCAATTATGGCAAACACCATTCCTACTACACTTGCAATTCCTCTTCTGGATTTCATGGTGGTGCCGCCTGTGTGGTAAATATCGAACCTCTAGCAGTAGTAACAGTGATAGTGTCTGGTTCCTTACTTTTCCACATAGTTTTGTTTGGAAGTTGGGCAGCTACAGTATAGGAATTTTGTGGCAATATGTTAGTAGGCAATATAGTGCCTTTAGTATAATTTTGAATATTAGTGCCATTGACCTGAATCTGGTTCACTCTTATCCCTACAGTCCCAGTGTTGGTTAGTGTTACATTTACCGTGTCATTGCCATTCTGTGAAACACAATTATGACAAAATGCTATATTTTCTATAACCAAATTTTCCGTGATTTGATTGGTATCGTTGGATGCTGTAGTAGATAACGCAGTCTCAAAAACTTTGAGATTGCCGTTTGACCATGCAACCAGAGCACTTCCCAAGACTGCAACTGTAGTCAACATTAATGCAGCGGTAACGACTGTAGCCAAGCCCCTTCTAGGAGAAAACCCGAAATTTGTTAGACCTTTGTTATGGGATCTAATGATGTCCACCATGTTACTAAACCGTGGTTATCTTTTGTTCTTCGATCAGAGATTCTGGAATTTCCGCTTCTATATCTGCCTGTTTTTCGGTCTCTGCAAAATTATCTGCCATCTTTGTTTCCTCGACAGGTTCTTGCTCGTCATGCCTCTCCTCCACCTGCTCCAATCTAGGCATTATGCCTTGATTGCCTGTCTTTGCAATCTCGGCAAGCTTGTACGCAGGACATGGTACCTGCATGGTTTTTGATGTGATATACAGGAACGGGAAAATCTCTTGGTATAATGTATT
>JAGWGO010000259.1 GCA_028867395.1 Nitrososphaerota archaeon
AGGGCCGGATGTACTATCGGAAAAACTCAGTGATTTTTACACTTGGGATCCACCTGAGGATGACGTAATTGAGGACATAAAAACTAAAAATCCAAAGTTACCCCTAGCTAAACTTACAGTTGGGATGTGGACTTTTATCATCAAATCACTTACAAGACAGGATGTACAAAACATAGATAGAGAAGAACCAGAGGATGTGTCTATCGCAAAAGTAGTTACCATTTGGCCTACTAATGTTGATTGGGATATGCTTCCGTATGGAATCTTTAGATTCATCACTGCTGAAGCTAATAACCTTGGTGGATGGGATGATGACATTGAAATTGAGGAACTATAATTAAATGCCTATAAGTCCAAGTGATGTCAAAAGAAAACTAAGGGATAAGCCTGTATCTGAAGTTATAAATTTAGATACAGAAGAAGATCTATTAGTAATTGATGACACAAACTTGGACATAAGGTTTAATTGGAAAAAGATTAGGATTCCCATTGGAAAACTCGGAAGAAAAACTTTTGCTATCAGAAGTTTAACCAGAAGAGAATTCGAAATTGCACAGAGTAAGAAAGAACCAGTTGAGGGTGAGTCTTATATTCTAAGGACTGCTGTTCTTCCTAAGTTTAACTGGGATGATGCTCCAAATTTAGTCACTGTCAAGGTTCTAGAGCAGGTATATAAGCAATCAGGTATTTCTCAAGATTCTGATAACAAGTTTGTAGATGATGCCCTTGAATGGATCAAATCTAGAGATGGGTGCTTGGAAGCTGTTGCTATTATGATGATTCCTTCGTGCTCTCCTGAGGCACTATACAATTGTTCACCTGAGGTATATGCAAAGTATCTTGTTACTGCTGCCCATCAGTTTGAGCTTATGACCGGAAAAACCGTTTATTCTGCATTTGGTTTAGATGGTAACTCAGAACCAGTGCCAAATTCTAATATGGGATCAAAAACTAGTCAGCCTATGCCTACTCCGGGATTTGGTGAAAAAGCAGAATGGGAACAAGAAAGATTTACATGGCGAAAGGGGCAATAACCCATGTTTCACTTTCATAGAGATAAAGACAGGTATGGATTTACCCATAGATTAACTAAAGTTGCAGAAGTAGGGGCTGTAGTTGGTGGGTTGCTATATCTAGGGCATCACTTTTCCGAGGGAATAGGTGGTGCTCTTTCTTCATTTGCAGAAAGTGAAGATAGGAGAGTTTTTGATGAGACTACCATTGCTGCAGCCAATGGATTAACCAAAGGAATGTCTACTTTTGAGAGTATGATGGATGAAAAGTTTGGAGACTCTGAACTTAACAAAGGCATCTCACTCATTCATGATATTACCACTGGAATGCGAACTGACGTTTTACAACAGAAACGTGCCACAAGTTTTCTTTCTAGACTTGGAAAATTTACTGATACCCCCGATGCAATCCAAAATTTAAATCCTCATGATTACCAAGAGGTTCTTCAGGGGGTCATTAAATCTGGTAGAATTTCTAACGAAGCAAACATAAATGAAGCTATTGAATTCTCAAGCCATGATACAGTAAATGAGATAACAAAATTACTAGGCAGTAAAGGTGTAACTCTAAATCAAGATTTTCTTCAAGATTCTACAACTAAAATGAGGGAGATCCTAAGAGAGACTCGAAAGGTAGCACTTACAGCTAAGGAACAGAGGTCTTTTTCATCTGGCAATAATGTAAAAATGATTACCCAGGCTTTGGAGCATATGCAGGGTGTAAGTAGGTATAATGCTAAAGCTTTAGATAAATTTGCAGGTGTTGATAAAGCAATGAAAGAGCTAGATCTAAAAGGTCTCTTTCAGGCTGTTGTAGATAGTGAAAATGGACACAAAGAATTAGCAGATAAACTAGATGATTACTTTAATAAGTCCAAATATAAAGTACTAACGGATTTTGTAAATCCAAATGGAACCCTTCATGAGCAT
>JAGWGO010000260.1 GCA_028867395.1 Nitrososphaerota archaeon
AATATATCAAACGTGGTCTCTTTTACAGCAGATATCAAGAGAATTGCAATTGCTCCAAAATACCATGGCTGGTGTAAGACAACGGCGCCAAAAACAAATGTGCTGCCCACAAAAAAATGCAACAATTGCGAGAGCAAGAATGTGGAAGGCCTCCAGTTATTTGTCATGTCATACGTACGGTACTACTTGTTCATATAGTTTGGAATCAAATCACACTAAGAAATTTTCTAGAATATTCTTACTAGAGATTTTACTTGTAGTCTTGGGTAACCAAAGATATCCTATATCTTTGAGTCATCTGCACTTGTTTCGTCTTTTGTAGATTCAACCCTTTTTGATACAAAAATCTCTAATGTATCTGGCAAGACATGGATCTTGCCATCATCAAACCAGCAGCAATCACAAAGTTCGGTCAAGTCTTTTCCTACCTGCTTCATGCATATCATGGCTGTTCCCTTGTGATCCTCTTTTGTGTGTCCACAGGTTTTGCAAAAATTCTGGTTGACGGTTTCCATCATTAATACTTGTTAGGTTAGGATCTTAATCTTTGCGTCAACGATGGCCCTTTCACATAAAGAGGATTGCTTACCTGCGATAAAATTATCGTAGTAAAGATATACCGTGGTAAGCCTTGAAGAAGACACATGACTGCCAAGACAATGCTATTTGAAATTGGCCTTACCGTGGCATCCATAATTGGGCTTTACGAATCATGGAATTATCTAAACAGTGCTACCGTAGAAAATTATTCAGAGGTGGATATAACAGGTTTTATGTTTCTGATGATTTCAGGTGCTACATTTGCAATCGGATTCATTTATCTTTTAGCTGACTTGCAGAAATTTTTCATAGGAAAAAAAGGAGATTAAACTATTCCCTTTGATGTCAACTAAGAACTATTACTTTCGATTTAGTTTTCTTTTTGGTTCAGCAAGTGACGATCTTTTTTTGTCAAAGTGCCTGATTGCAAACCCGGCAAAAAAGAGAACCCAGCCAAAAATAGTTACTGTCCCCAAGATCCCCTTGAATGGTTGAAAGCTTGGTGAATTTGACATTGTTGAGGATATAATCCAGTTTGCGACCTGCATGGAAAGACCGACTATCATCACTATCATGCCGCGTTGCATACAATCGTAGATTTGGCATGGACCTTAAAGGTTCCCTTCATAGCAGATAGTTAGCAAACAGAAGAAGACCTTTTGTAAGTCTCAGTTCTTATTTCTTGGATTTTTTTGATTTTGCTTTTGGTTTTGCCTTGGCTTTTGCCATCGCTATTAGCATTTTGTATTGTTATTAAACATGTCGTATTTAGATTCACCAACAAATCAGGCCATGTAGAAACCGTCCATAATCTGACAAATAATTCTTGGCAATCCTGTATCAATTGTACGCAATTATTTGGTACAGTGTTTCCCTGTTCTGCGTCAGGGTATACCTTGACATGATGTATTCTCCAAGCATCTCTTTATGACCGAAAACATTGTCTCTATCTTGCTTCTCTGATGGTATCTTTCCCAGTCAAAGTTACGCTTCATCCTCTTTCTGTGGAATCCCTTGGTCTTCCATACCTGCATAGAATTAATTAATTATTATGGCAAAAATATCACTATGAATCATGGATGTTTCTCTCACTATAACAAAATTTTGATAATGTCTGTAATCATAGCTGCGATTCTAATTGTTGGAGTGTTTGATCATTTTGCATCCGCCGCAAACCAAACTGTGACCATACCATTTGGAGCCGCAAACCCAAATTTTGATACCCCTACCGTAGAATGGTTCTCTCCAAGTGTTGTAACGGTACAGGCTGGCGATACCGTAACTTGGGTCAACAAGGACAAGGAAATTCACAACATTACAAGCGGAACTGGCATTTCTCGTATCGAATATGCTACAACAAGTCACGTGGGCTCACCTGACGGTTTATTTCAAAGTGGGTCT
>JAGWGO010000261.1 GCA_028867395.1 Nitrososphaerota archaeon
GAGGTTTGTGCGACTGAGGTTTGCGCCACTGAGGTATGCGCCACTGAGGTCTGCGCCACTGAGGTCTGCGCCACTGAGGTCTGCGCCACTGAGGTCTGCGCCACTGAGGTCTGCGCCACTGAGGTTTGCGTCGGGTTTGAAGATCTCGCTTTTTGCAATAGGTCGTACAAGTCTCACTTTTCGAAACCTTGCTTTCTCATCATCTTCACCCAAGAGTCCGATGCCTTCTGCCTCGTAGCAGTTTCCAGTGAAATTGTACCATTTTGGATTTAATTTCTTTGCCAAGTGTAGCCCCTTGCCACAAGCTACGTCAGACTCTTGACAATCTTTTTCCTCTATCCATTTGCTAGGAATCCATTTTTTGTTTTTGGCATCCCATGTTGGGGCAGGGTAGTAAAAATCTTCGACATGATACGCTTTCAGGTTTGCATCAAGGAATTTGTAGAAGGTCATGGCGCCGCTCCATCTTGCATGGCTAAATTTTTCAACTCAGACACCAAGGTATTTTTGGGTTGATTTTTTACGAATCGTTTTTCCAGTTGTATATAAGAATAGAGGGGACATTTCGTCCTTTTCACTGTATAATCTGGAAATTCTTGTTCTAGGTCACTCATTAAATTTCGCTCTCCAACTTGATGAAGTTTCAATTTTTGTCTTTGATAGTTTTCTCATTAATGACCAGTCGAACTTTTCAAGGTCGTGTAGTGCACAGTAAGCAAAAAAAGATATCACATCTACAACCGAGACATTATTTCTTTTTGCGATATCATTCAGCATTTCAATCTCGCCTAAAGTTAGCTCCATCATCTCTTCGACCTCGGCAAATTGTATTTTGGTTTTGGGACTTTGTAGTCTGGCAATTCTTTTGATAGTTTTCTTATTGCGGCATCAAGTGAACCGCCTTTAGATTCTATTGGCCTATCAGTTGTCGTCGAATCTTTTCTAGCGTCTAACTCTCTAACAGTGCCGGAGAATTGACGAGATTTTTTTGCGTGCTTCATATCTCATTCAATCCCTTGCTTGTTTTGTCAAGCACTTCAAAGAGCACATCGGCCGGCATCTCTCCATAAGACCTTTTGAGTTCATCAATGATGTGCCAGCCGCCAATTTTTGCAACTATGCCATAGTTGTAGTTTGTTTTTCTAAGCCAATAGTGTGCGCCAACGTGTCGTAGAGTGTGGACAGAGTGTTCGTAAAAATAATCGTTGGTCTTGCCTAGATGTCGGTACAAATCTTTTAGCATGTCTCTTAGCTCTTCATACATTTTGTGAATCGATTTATCATAAAGTACAGTCCATCCTCTTTCCTTTGCCCGGATAATTGCTTCTTGGGTTAATTTTCTTCTGATGTACTTCATCCACTTGCCGTCTGCAATGTGTTTTGTTTTTGATTCGTACGCTACCATTTCAAATGTGGTTATTCCGGTCTTGCTTGTCACTTCTACAAAGTCCAATTTCATTTTAAGAAGTGCTTTAGCTCTTGCGCAAGACTCGACGCCAATCCAAAACAGTAGATAGATGTCTGAATCTCTGCCATACTTGCCAGCCAAGTACAAGTCTGCTTTGTGTAGCTCTTCATCGGTTAGCTTGATATCTGCAAACTTGCCATGTCCGATGATTTTGTTTGCAAGTACACCGCCTTCGCCCTTTGGCAATGAGATCCCATGGAATGCAACAAAACTTCGAATCGAGTCTTTGTAGCATTTGAAGATATAGTCAAAGTTTGGTGTGCCATCTTGTTTTAATTTTGATGGCTTGTGTGAAGTCTGGCCGCTTTCTAGCATCGCCTTGAATGTTTTCATGTAGTTTTTTACAGTCTGTCTGTCTTTTGAGAAAGTTAGTTGCTCTGGATTTATTTTGAGGTAATTGCAGAATCGTTCAAGATAGTTTACGTGAGATTTCAGAGCCACTATGGCGTTT
>JAGWGO010000262.1 GCA_028867395.1 Nitrososphaerota archaeon
ATATCCTGCTTTATCTGGCAGTTGGGCTTTAATCATATAATGTCGATTCTAAAACCAATATTTTTGATTTTGTTACTAGTTATGTCATCTCTTACTGTAATACAAGTAAGAGCAGATAGTGACAGAGGCCAAATTCCTTCATGGACCAAGATGTATGCAAAATGGTGGGCAGAAGACAAGATACCTGATAATGACTTTCTAAATGGAACAATCTGGATGATTGAAAATAACGATATGCCGGAAAGTGATGTCTTGGGCGAACCAAAGAACCAACTTGATCTAGATACTGCAAAGAAGATTGCATTAGAGTGGAGTCAGAACAAGACCTCTGATTCTCAGTTCCTGTATGCCCTTGAATACCTTGCAAAAACAAGAGGACGTTTGCTTGGACCTACTTCTAATGATATTACGCTAGCAAATCAAGACGAAGTATCCGTTTGGAATCAGACAGGAAAAGCTGTTGTGATACTTCCCGTTTTTACTGAGGCCGCCTATTGGGAGCCAGGATTCTACACTTACTATCGAGATCAGTGCAACCTTACTTGTCTTACTATAGCTGTGGACCCAAGCAGACCACTATACTATACTTCCAGTTATGCGGGAGCCTACTGGTTGGAAAGATTGGGATATTCTGCCATAACAGATATCGATGTTGACAAGGACCCATCCATACTCAAAAAATATGACAAGATAATAGTATTGCATAATGAATATGTCACACAGAAAGAATTTGATGCCATAACGACCTATTCGCACGTTATCTATCTCTATCCCAACTCTCTTTATGCCCTAGTGAATTTCAATTATAAGGCAGGTACAATTACTCTTGTTCGCGGACATAACTATCCACAATCAAGTATTGCCAATGGATTTGGCTGGAAGTATGATCACTCTAGAATGGAATATGACACGGTATGTAAAAGTTGGACTTTCATGGATGTAAGTAACGGCATCATGCTAAATTGTTATCCTGAATATTTCCTATCTCACAGTATTCCGTTACTTCGAATTATAAAGGACTACTAACTTCAATATATTTTTCAATTTATTCATTTTGTGGTTTGCCAAAAACAATATTTGTCAAGCTTTTGGAGTTTCTTCTCTTTTTTTACTTGGAGTTCCTTTGTGTATTACATATACTAAAGATACTGCCAAAGCAACATAGACTAGTTGAAACGTCTCTTCAGTTATCCCAATGGTATTGATAGGCAGACCAATTCTTGTGATTGGATTTGGCATTCTTGTCAAAAGCCAAAGAGCAAACAAGGCTAGGTTTCCGCCTATTCCGATAAATAGCCACGGTCTACCAAATTTCTTTAGTGTTGGTATTACCCAGAATAACTGTACCACTGCTACGATAACAAAAAATTCACCAAATTGCATAAATGATGTCCTAAGTAATGTTAATGCAAGATAAAGGTGCGTAACCCCGGCAAGACCAACGGCAGCTGCCGCAGCATAGAACATTCGTCCTTTCATGATATTATAACGCCAAGAAGAGATTTAAGATAAAACTTGGATATCAAAGATGATAATCTTGATCATCGATAATAATAAGAAAAAGAATGTAATCTCGCGTCCAACCGGAATAGGTGAAGATGCGCTAGTCGATTTTGGAGATCGGGCGAAGGCCTGATCTTCTGGCCAGACAAGCGTTCGTTAACGTTTCCGCACGGAAAACTATGTGGCAACACATGGAACCTAAGAAGCGTCGATGAGGGCAAACCGAGTAGTGAATATGGTGCAAGACCGTGGAATCAACTGCAAAGGCAAGCCGCATATCTCCGAAAGTTGGGCGCCTCCTTTTTAATGAATGACTTTCACAAATGATAATCAAGTCGAGTATTAAAGTACAATTTCTTCTAGCATAGAATAATGCAAAAACTCTGTTTAACAGACAACTGTTATAACA
>JAGWGO010000263.1 GCA_028867395.1 Nitrososphaerota archaeon
CTTTTCAATCCAGTATTAATCTTACCTGAATCTTATGCTAAATGTGTTTGATTTTGTTTTATAGGATTAAACTGCAATGAAGAAAATCTAGGGATTTATGATTCCTCGTCCGATTATTTTTCCTTCTTTTAGCATTGTTAATGCTTCGGTAGCTTGATTTAGCTTGAATTTGTTTGAAATGACTGGCTTTATGACTCCTCTTTCTGCGAGAGACACTAATTCAATCATGTCTGTCATAGAGCCTGTATAGGAACCTATCAGCTTGTATGCTCTTGTTGGCATCGATACCAGATTTAGCTGCAATGCACCTCCAAATAATCCCACAAGAACTACACGGGCTCGTCGTCGAAGTATCTGCATGTCTGTTTCAACGGTTTTGCTTCCATTAACAAAGTCTATTACTGCGTCTGCGCCAAGATTTCCTGTTAATTCCATTATAGCTTTTACAGGATCTTCATTTTTTGAATTAATAGTAAGATCTGCACCGTTTTCCTTTGCTATCTTTAACTTATCATCACTAATATCCATCGCTATTATTTTTGCACCTGTGATTGCCTTTGCTAATTGCATGCCCATAAGACCCAATCCTCCCGCACCGACTATGACAACATTATCGTTAGGCTTTAGCTGTGCATTTTTGACTGCACCAAATGCTGTTAGAGCAGAACAAGAAAGAGGGGCGCTAATATCAGTACTCAAATTTTGTAGTTTGGCAAGATACTTGTAGCTTGGTACCAAGACATATTCTGCATAACCACCATCATTGTAAACTCCAAGAGACCTTGGTTTGTCGCATAAATTTTCTTCACCTACTCGGCATGCAGGACATAATCCTTCGCCAATCCACGGAAACACGAGAACCTTTTCGTTTTTTACAAATCCTTCCACTTCTTCCCCCATACTCTCCACTACACCCGCAACCTCATGGCCAGGTGTCAGAGGATACTTGACACCTCGATCAGTAGTCTTCATGATTTGACCTCCTGGACCCTCATAGCCTCCGTCCCAGAGATGGATATCACTATGACACACTCCAGCAGATTCTACTTTGATAAGTACCTGAGATCCTTTTGGTTTTGGAGTTTCAAGATTTTGAATTTCAAGTGGTTCTTTTATTTTGACTATCCTTGCTGCCTGCATTATTCATCCTATCAAGATGTCATATAAGATAGTTTTTGTGGTTCTTGTGCCTGCTTTTCATATGCCTAATCTAAAAATCATAAGTCATGTTGTTTCACAATTAAAAAATCAAGATTATTCAATCTTGAAAGCATCAAATGTTTTATAATTGATAATTATCCTTAAGTTTATTACTACCAAAAAAAATACTCGCAGATATGAAATTTAGAATGTGGTATGTCTCAATGGGAATCACTGCAGCAGTGATCTTCTATAGCATGATCTATCTAGGACATGTTCTTTGCGTTCCGATGGAAAACTCCCCATGTGTCTCAATGCTAAATTCTACGTAGATTTAATTAAAACCAAGTAGAAGATTCGGCATGAGTTGCTCTGGGGAGGCCATCGAAGCGAGCGATGAGTTTATCCAGATAAAACCAATGATCTTAAACCAGCTAAAAAAGGCAAAGTATGGTGTTGCAGATCATGGGACGGTAGAACTGTGCCACTGGACAAAGAAATCTTTCAGAAACGAGGGCGACTGTTACAAACACAAGTTTTACGGTATATCAACTCACAGATGTATGGAGTTCTCTCCTGCAGGAATGTTTTGTGAAAATAGATGCGTCTATTGTTGGCGTCCCATGGAATTTTACAGTGCAATGAAGATGCCGACTGAAAAAGTTGCTCCGCCTGAGATTATTCTTTCAAAATTGATGGAGGAGCGCGAGAGGCTGATAATGGGTCATTACGGCGATGTTAAAAGCGACAAGAAAA
>JAGWGO010000264.1 GCA_028867395.1 Nitrososphaerota archaeon
ACAAACAAGACTGGCATTAGATCTCAAGAAGCAAAGAAGCGTTTAGAAGAATACGGATACAATGAGCTTGAAGAAAAAAAGGCAAACCCACTTAGAAAGTTTCTTGGCTACTTTTGGGGACCAATTCCATTTATGATAGAAGTAGCTGCCATCATATCAGCTGTAATTTCTCATTGGGAAGATTTTTGGGTGATAATATCTCTGTTATTGATAAATTGCATTGTGGCATTTTTTCAAGAACACAAGGCTGAAAATGCAATTAATCTCTTAAAACAAAAACTTGCTCTCAATGCAAGAGTAATTCGTGATAACACTTGGACTGAAATTTCAGCAAAGGAACTAGTGCCAGGCGATATTGTTAGAATTGGCATAGGAGACATCATACCAGCTGATGCCAAACTTGTTGATGGAGAATATCTCCATGTTGACGAATCTGCCCTTACTGGCGAGTCGTTACCAGTAGAGAAGAGTCTTTCTGACGTTGTCTTCTCTGGCTCTATTGTCCAAAAAGGCGAGATGACCGCACTTGTTGTTTCCACAGGTATGAATACCTTCTTTGGGAAAACTGCAAAACTTGTTGAGGTGGCAAAGACTAAAAGTCATTTTCAAAAGGCTTTGCTAAAAATAGGTGATTATCTCATAGCACTTGCAGTTGGGCTAGTTGCAATTGTTTTTCTTGTTGCAATGTTCAGACAACAAAGCTTCCTTGAGACCTTGCAATTTGCGTTGGTATTGATAATTGCGGCAATCCCTGCTGCACTGCCTGCAGTCCTTTCAGTCACTATGGCTGTGGGCGCTGCTGTGTTAGCAAAAAAGCAGGCGTTGGTTAGCAAGCTTGCCGCCATCGAGGAAATGGCAGGTGTTGACATACTATGTGCAGACAAGACTGGAACTCTGACCAAGAATGATCTTAGTGTGGCAGAACTAGTTACATTTTATAATTTTAAAGAGTCAGATCTACTCTTGTTTGCTACTCTTGCCTCGCGGGGTGAGGACAAAGATCACATTGACAAGGCGATAATCACAAAATCCAAGGAATTTGATGTCTTTAATGAATCAAAATCATACAGGCAGATTTCCTTCAAGCCGTTTGATCCTGTGATAAAAAGAGTTGAAGCAGAAATTGAGAATTCTTCTGGAACTAGATTTAAGGTCTCAAAGGGCGCCCCACAAGCAATTCTTGCATTGGTGTTAAACAAAGATGCAATTTCAGCAAGTGTCGAAGGACAGGTATCCAAACTTGCATCAAAAGGTTTTCGTTCATTAGGTGTTGCAAGAACCAATTCTCAAGGAAGTTGGGAATTTGTAGGAATAGTCTCTATGCACGATCCTCCCAGAGAAGATTCCAAGGACACCATAATTATCGCCAATACTATGGGGATAAATGTCAAGATGATAACAGGTGACCACATAGCTATTGCAAAGGAGATAGCCAAGGAATTGAACCTAGGTACTAACATCTTAGGTGCTTCCGTAGTTGGAAAGACTGATCAAGAGATTCAGAATATTGTGGAAGAATCAGATGGTTTTGCTCAAGTTTTTCCTGAGCACAAATACAAGATAGTCAGCGTGCTCCAATCCAAAGGCCACATAGTTGGCATGACTGGAGATGGTGTCAATGATGCACCTGCTCTAAAAAAAGCTGATGTTGGCATAGCTGTTTATGGTGCCACCGATGTTGCAAAGTCTGCCGCACACATTGTCCTGACTCAGCCCGGAATTGCAGTCATAATTGATGCAATCAAGGAAAGCCGAAAGATATTCCAGCGAATGAATAATTATGCCATATATCGTATAAGCGAGACAATCAGAATCCTATTCTTTTTGGTTTCTTCAATATTGATATTCAATTTTTATCCAATAACTCCGCTCATGATCGTATTACTAGCCATATT
>JAGWGO010000036.1 GCA_028867395.1 Nitrososphaerota archaeon
AACCAAATCTGCAAGAACATTAAGAAATAAGCGTACTTGCCGTGGGTTCTCAAAATCAGGTTCTGTGACTATCTCAACAAGCGGCGTACCAGCGCGGTTATAGTCCACAAGTGTGATTTGCGTCTTCTCAGAGCTTCCCTCGTATATCAACCTGCCAGGATCTTCTTCGAGTTGTATTCTTCTTATTCTAATCTCTTTTCCTTCTATCTGAATTACGCCGTCTGACCCTATACTCGTAGGCCCATATGCGTTGTATTGGGTAATCTGGAAGTTCTTTGGCAAGTCAGGATAAAAGTAATTTTTTCTAAAAAAACTGATTCGTTCTGGAATTTTACAAGCAAGAGATAATGATATTATTGCTGCCTTTTCTACGGCTTTTTTATTTAGTATAGGCAACGAGCCCGGCAGCCCAGCACAAGTAGGACAGATGTTTGAGTTCGGCGTCAAATTTCGATAGTCAGCCTTGCAGTTGCAAAATAATTTGCTCTCCAGTTTTGTCAGCTGACAGTGAATTTCAAGACCAATCTTTGTCAAATCGGCACTCCCGGAAGATGCGTCGTTTGTTGAAGTGAATATGCTGTCTGCAATAGACTCTTTTCTTGAAAAGAATTTGCAAGAAGTTGGATCCCTATTGGGAGTCCAGAACTGGAGATTGTAAATGGAACAGATATGGCCGGAATTCCTGCCAGATTAGCTGTGATTGTGTTGATATCAAGAAGGTATAATGTAAGAGGATCGTCTATTTTTTCACCAATCTTGAATGGAGGTATAGGCATGGTAGGCGAGAGAAGGAAGTCTACTTTCTTAAAAGCCATATCTATCTGAGATTTCATCATTGCCCTAACTTGTTGGGCTTTCACATAGTACTTGCCGTAATACCCAGCAGACAATACAAACGCCCCAAGCAGCATTCTTCGTGTAACTTCTGGTCCAAAGCTGCTTCTGACTTTTGAAACATATGCCTTGAATTCATAACCTTCGCTGCCAAAATCATATCCATACCTCAAGTTATCATATCTTGCAAGGTTGCTACTTGCCTCAGCAGAGGCTATTGTATAATACGCCGCAACGGAATGTTCCACAGAGTCAAGCGATATCGGAACACATTCAGCCCCTAAATCTTCTAATTTTGATGAAGCGTTTTTTGTTGCAGCTGCTACTTCTTTATCTATTCCCTCACCCATCATTTGTTGAACTAACCCAATCTTTTTTCCTTTGATGCCACCATCCAAACCTTCCTGATAGTCTACTTTGTTTTCTTTGACAGTAGTATCGTCATGAGAATCATGCCCAGAAATAATATTCATTATGAGAGCAATGTCTTCAACTCTTCTCGCGATAGGCCCTATCTGCTCTATGCTGTTTGCATATGACACAAGACCATACCTGCTGACAAGCCCATAGGTTGGTTTCAAACCCACGACGGAACAAAAACTTGCAGGACTTCGAACTGAACCTCCAGTATCAGACCCTAGAGATAACACGCATTCGAGAGCGCTTACTGACACACCACTTCCTCCAGATGATCCCCCTGGTACATATTCGGTGTTCCACGGATTCTTGCTTGGTCCAAAATAGCTAAATTCTGTGGTGGAGCCCATAGCAAATTCGTCAAGATTCACTTTGCCAATTATAATTGCATCTTCTTGTTTGAGCTTTGATACAACAGTAGCGTCATATGGCGCAACAAAATTTTCAAGCATCTTGGACGCGCAAGTAGTTCGAAGTCCATTTGTACATATGTTATCTTTTATAGACACTGGCATCCCAAGAAGTGATCCTGTCTTCTCTTTTGCTTGGATTTTTTTGTCTATGGATCTTGCTTTGTTCAGAGCGCTTTGTTCATCCATGGTGATGAAAGCATGTACTTTATTTTCCATCAAATGGATTCTGTCTAATGTCTTTGCTACAAATTCTTCAACAGATATGTTTCCATCATGTACAAATGACAAGTACTCAGTTGCTGATATGTCAAGACTCATTCAAATCATCTTTGGGGCACGCACAAAATTATTTTGATCCTTTTTCAGATAATCAATTAATGGTTTTTCATCAACCAGGAATTTTTGGTATTTATCGTCACGCAAGTTATCATAGGAGACTTCTTTTCGTAGTATCTTGTCTGTGTCAAATTCAACCTTGTCAAGCCTCTCAAAATAATTTAGAATCTGATCTACTTGACGTATGTATTTTTCTGGATCTTGAAGATAAACCTTTACTAAATCTCCGAGATATGCTATTTCTTTCCTGTCTACCATTCTAATCCACTATGGCGTAAGTCTGTCAACGTCTCTTGGATAAAATGTAGTATCCCTTATGTTTTCTGTACCGGTGAGTGCCATCATCAGCCTCTCAAGGCCTATCCCGCATCCAGCGTGCGGTGGAACACCATAATCAAATACCCTAAGATGATAGTCAAATGCATCAAGCTTGAATCCTTTGTTTTTCATTCTTTCCTCAAGTTCGTTTCTCTTCTCAATTCTAGTACTTCCAGAAGATAGCTCTAGATCTCCAAACATCAAGTCAAATGACTCGGAAACTTTTGGGTCGTCTGCTTTTGCTTTAACATAAAATGGCTTTGGTGCAAGCGGCCAGTCTTTTATAAAATAAAAACCAGTCACGTTTATCTTTCTTAATTGAGACGGATAAAGGTCGTCTCCCCATTCTATTTTTGCTCCAGCATCTTGTATTTTTTTAACTAAATCCGAGTACGAATATTGAGGTATGCTAGTTGGTATTTCTGGCACCATGTATTCAGATCCTTTCAATCCTTTAACATAGTCACTTACAGTACGAATCGATTTGATCACAATATTTTCAATGTGTTTCATAATGTCAGTATAATCTACAAAAGCCTCTTCAAGATCTATCGATATTGCTTCTGACAAATGTCTATTGGTTCTAGAAGGTTCTGCTCTGAATATTGGAGCGATTTCAAAGACTTTTTCAAAGCTTAGTGTTAATTGTTCTTTGTAAAGCTGTGGACTCTGAGCAAGAAAAGCTTCTTTATTGTAATAAAATATTGGAAACAGTGCTGCTCCGCCTTCTGTTGCAGTAGCAATCATCTTGGGAGTATTGATTTCAAGAAAACCTTTTTCGTAAAGATATTCTCGAATGGATTTTAGAACAAGACTTCTCATCTTGAACACGTGTTGCAATATGTTTCTGCGTAAATCGATTGCACGAATTTCAAGTCTTGTATCTATGTTTGGTACAGTCTTTGTTTGCCACGTGAATGGAGCAATTTTTTCCACACTAGAGAAAACTTTCATTTCATATGGTGTTATTTCAGCACCGTTTGGAGCCTTGTTAGATGGTTTTACTATTCCTCTGATTGCAATTGTAGATTGCTCTTTTATTTTTACAAGCGCATTTTTGATTTCATCAGGACACACGCCTGCTTTTGCAGTGATTTGCATCTCGCCTTCCTTGTCGTTTAACATGACAAAGACTAGATTGCCATGATCACGTACGCTTGAAACCCAGCCCATTACTGTTACTTCTTTTCCTTCAAGTGACGGGTTGATGTCAATAGAATAAGTAGTTCGTCTCCAGTCACCAAGATCTGCATCTATCATTTGTTCATCAAATGTGATCTTGTTAGTGTTAATTTATGTATCGTAAATAGTAGAAATCCATCGCAACAGTTTCCTACGCCAAGTTTCGGTTATTTCCCTAGGGATTATTTTGCGTATATCATTATTTCATGAAAAATACAAATTTTCCTTAAATAGAATATTATCGATACAAATTTTTTTAAAAAATAGCTACATTTACCAAAAAGTTATAATCTACCAATATATTTACCTTATATGGAGAATAATAGCTTGTTTGGGTGCAAGATAGAAATGGGGTTGGGAGGAGAATGTTAAACGGTAACATGTGAATACGGCGGAACAACGCCTGGATACAACATAGGACTATGGGCGAACACCTTAATTCGTCTGATAAAATCAAGAACGCTTGTCTACGCTTTTGCATTATCGGCACTGGGAGTATTTCTCATCACAACCGGAGGCAAAGTAACAGATCTTACAATACCGATACGTTTGGTGGTGGCTTGTTATTTTTTGGCTCTTGCCACATATCTCTATAACGATATAACTGATTATAAGACAGATACTGTAAATAAAAGAAATTCAATCTACAATCTAGAAAATCGTAGGCAACAAATTACCAAGTATTACACAATAACATTTTTTGTAGTTTCTACCATGCTTGCATTTTCAATCAATATTCCTACAGGAATTGCATCAGTTGCATTTTCTATCCTAGCCCTTTTGTACTCTCACCCAAAAACCCATCTCAAAAACATGTTCGTGATTAAGACAGCAGTAACAGGCGGAGGAGCATTCATCATATCTATGATGGGATGTTTATCTTCCGGTAGTTTTTCAAGTTTAGGAGTAGTATCCTCACTCATAGGATTCTCATTCTATTTTATACTTGGCCCCCTTGGTGACATTGGGGATTTGAAAGGCGATAAAGAAGACGGTAGACGTACATTCCCAATTGTGATAGGCATAAAAAATTCCTTCATGTTAATGATAGTTGCAACATTTGCAATCTCATCAATATTTTTGATTTCAAACGTCTTGTTTGGAATAAACATCATAGGAGTAGGTTTGGGAATTACAGTCACCTTGTTTATGTTAATAAGGATTATCCAGGCTTCAAGAAAATACACGAATAAATTAGAATTGGGCAGATATCGTAATTCCATACGATATTGCATGTTTGCCTGTCAAATCTCTATGTTAGTTGGAACTGCGTTAGTAGGAATGACTTGAAAATATTATAATCGCTTAATTTGTGGAGGATTTCTAGCCGCTTGCTTCCATATGTTCTCAAATTCATCCTTTATTTGAGCGGAAAATTCTGAATCTGCACCAAATATGGCTTTATGGAATTTATTAGGTTCATAGTTGTTTACAATTTCTATTCCTATCTGTTTTTGATCGACAATCAACATACAGTATGGTACTTTGGAATATCTACGCTCAATCTTAGAAGGGTAAAATGGATTTGAGACAACATTGATCCTTTCCTTCTCATTTTTGTCGTGTACTTTAATTTTATCTTTCTCAGATTGGAAGTATCCTTCCACCATATTGGCATCAGAAACAATCTTGATTGTAATTCCTCGTTCAGCTTTTTTCAATATTGCATTTATTATTAGCTCATTTTGAAATCTAGTAGCCAAAATAATTTCTTTTTCTGCGAATCCTATAATCTCTACTGCTTTCCGCACCATTGAATCAAATGTATTAGTATTCAAAAATGGTTGAGATTCAGACCTACCATTTTGATTAATTTCAGGATTTAGTTTAGATACAAAATTAGCAATTTCATCAGATTTGAATTTTGAACTTCTCTTCAAAAGATCAATCATTTCTAGTTCTTTTGAGATTTTCATGCTATCTAATAATCCCAAGAGATGCTTATTGTAAATAATACTGCCAAATGCTGTGTGGAAGTATTTGTTTTCACTCTTGTTCAAAAGCCCATATTCTACTAGTTGTTTTAGTCTTGTATAGTACTGTTTTTTAGTCAACCCAATTTTTTGAGGCGTATCAAGTTCTGATGATAGTCCATCTTTTGCGGACAAGAAAATTACCAAAGCATCACTTTTAGACAGGATCGATAGGACGTCTGACAACTTTGTTAGTAATTGATGCGTATTTTCCATTTTCAAGAGTTTGCCCAAGATCTCAAAATCTCCATTATATTGCATATCAGAGGTTACTTGCCGCACCATTCCTATCTTAAACAGATAGTCTTACTTATACATTACCTGTATAACGAAACTAGCCTTCGGTATTCCCCATTTTCAGTCATTTTTATATACTATATAAGGTAAAATCAAAAATGAAAAAGATACCAATTTGTTCGGGTCCTAACAATTAGGAGAGCTCCGTTAGAATCTAAATTACCTATGGCATAAAATTCAAATTAAAAATATAGCACCGTATTGTGTGTCCTTAACAGAACAAGAAAAAACGGCAATTTTAATCTCACAAGCGATGACATTGTACTCAATATATATGCAAGAAGGAAAGATCCCTGAACATCAATCAATAGTTGATTTCATCTTGAAAACAATTCCAAAACAATACAAACCTAAAGTTACCATGGAACTAATAGATGACATTTTTACTTTTATTTCAAATAACAACATGGAACTTTCATAAAGGTCTTTGATCATGCGAGAGATAGAATGACAACAATTTCTACTCTTGGTTCACATTGTGCATTACAGGTGTTAAAGGGAGCAAAGGATGAAGGATTTCAAACACTTTTAATTTGTGAAAAGAAAAGGGAGAAACTGTACAAAAGATTCTCATTTATCGACGAACTATTACTAGTTGATTCGTTTAATGATATATTGGAATCGAAATGCCGCTCAAAACTCAAAGAACTACAATCCATCATAATACCACATGGTACACTTATTTCACAAATGAGTTCATCTGAAATAGAATCAATTGACATTCCAATTTTTGGAAATAAATGGATCTTAAGATGGGAATCGGACAGAAATATGAAAGAAAAGTTGATGTTAGAATCAAAACTTCATGTTCCAAAATCTCTTTCAAATCCATCTGAAATCAATGGACTTGTAATAGCTAAAAGACATGGTGCAGCAGGAGGCAAGGGATACTTTCTTGCAACAAATAAGGAAGACTATGAGACAAAGAGAGACAAGTTGGCATCTCAAGGATTAATCAAAAGTGACGAGGATCTGTATTTACAAGAATATGCATTTGGAGTTTCTGCATATCTTCAGTACTTTTATACCCCAATCCATGACAAGTTAGAATTTTTTGGCGTGGATAGAAGATATGAATCAGATGTAGATGGGATAGGAAGAATCCCAGCTCAACAACAAATCGATATAGACAAAATCCCATCTTTCAATGTGATCGGAAATAGCCCATTGGTTCTGAGAGAATCATTGTTAGATGAAGTTTATTCCATGGGCGAAAGATTTGTTGATGCGGCAAAAAGGCTAGTAGCACCTGGGATGAATGGACCATTCTGTTTAGAAGGAGTTTATGATGAAAATGGCAAATTTACTGCTTTTGAATTCTCCTCAAGAATAGTGGCAGGAACGAATCTTTACGTGAATGGTTCACCTTATTCAGTGTTCATTTATGATGAGCCCATGAGCATGGGTAGAAGGATAGCTCGTGAAATAAAAATTGCAAATACAAAAAATCAGATATCTAAAATAGTCACATGATTTCTATTGATAAAGCATAGACTATGATACACTATTTCCATATGACGCAATACGAGTTAACAAAAAACTAACCCATGGTTAGTTTAGCGTTGTGAAATTTTACCACTATGCTATATGCGATATCATTATAGATGATCGTGAAAGATTTGTCACGCTCTGCATTATCCAAGATAACAAGATCAGATATTCCTCCTTCATCATAATCACTAAAGATTCCTGCATTAGGCTGAAGTTCACTTGCAGTAATAGGAATTGAAAAGGCATTGATGGATTGTGTACGCATGAATCCATTATTGTCTGCAAATAATGTCTGGATTCCATTACTTTGTAATCTTGCGACAATTACCCCTTGTGGAGCAGCGTCTTCCAAAAGTCTCCCGTTGTGATTAAACATAAAGGCAGTCAAGTTACCAATCAAATTTTGCATAGGAGTTGCGCTGATTACACCAAAACCTGGCATTATTTCACTTCCTGTAGCCATTAGTCCATCAGCATCAGATTTGCCATCTTTTCCAAATGCCATGTAATATAACGTGTTGTTTGTAGGAGATGTACCCCATGTCCAAGAATCGATATCTGTTGGATCTATATTCAGTTGTGGATCTAAAAGATCGCCTTGCACTTGAGCACCCCGAGGAAAATCCGGTCTGTCTGCAAGTATTGCAATTTCATTGGAAGGGATTCTGTCAAATATCAAATTTACCGCCTGATCGCCTCCAGCGCTACGATAGTCAACGGTTACCGGAGTTGGGAAGGAAGAAAAATCATATAATTGAATGACAGGCCACAATGCTTCGTATGTGTTACTGGCGTTGAAACCAAGTGAATTCGTGTTAAGCGTTTCATTCTTTCGGATTACATGTTCGGTGGTAACACCCACAGTTGGGCTTGAGTATGAATTTATGTTACAATCAGGTGGATTTGTACCCACATTTAATAATGCAGGAGATTGCGGATCCCCAACAGTTCCATTATGAAAGACGTTTCTTGCAATAGTGAATCCGTTCGTCTGACTATACTCTACTCCTTGTTTCATTGCGTTAGGAGAAGAGACAGAAAACACAGTTCTAGGACCACAAAACCAACCAAAGTTAAGCCCATGACCTGCAACAGGGGCAGTTTTTCCTGCAAGTTCAGCTTGGTTTCGATCCGCGAAGTAGGCATACCAGTTACCATCTGTGGCTTGAGCCATCCTCAATCTTTTTCCATTTACGGTAACAACTGGTTCACCGTATGATTGGTCCAGCCTACTGATGTTTGGATCTGATACTATTACTTCTATTACCATTGGCCCAGCAAAATAGTTCTTAAAAAGCGGATTCTCTGCTGAAACATACAAGTTTGGATTTGTTGATATATGTTGAAGCGGCTCATACTGCGGCAATAAACCTTCCATCGCATTAGATTGTTTTGTACTAAGCGGGGTTATGGAAATGAGGTTTACAACTAAGATTGCAATTAAAATAAGGCATGCTCCTCTTCCCAAAATCATCTATTAACCTTGCTCTATTCTAATTTTAGAATACGGTCCGAATTTAAGGATATGGATAAGATCTAGCTCATAATGACATGAATTTGCAATTTATTACTGAAGAGCAATCTTAGCTATCAATGATGCAAAATCCAAGACGTGATGATTTTTAAAATTTGTTGTCGTTGATAAGTAGAAAATTTTGGTGAGTCTTGATTGTAAAAGATAGCATCGTAGAACCAATGGTCAGATTTAGTGAGTTGGATTGTCTTGTCTTTACTATCTACAATTTTTATGAATTCTTCGCTTATCTTACTGAATATATTCATGTCATTTTTTCCATGTAATATCAAGAGGGGAATATTGATAGAAGATAAAACAGATATTGCGTCATTTCTTCTAGCAAGTACATCTATGATATACCGATAAGAGTATTCAAAATCTAGTTCTGAATCTTGAAGCATTTGCAAAACTTCATCCCCTCCATATCTTACAAACCCTGGTAAAATTTTTGCAATGCTTACTTTTGATGAAGGCGTGAATATCCTTCTAAATAAAATATTAAAGAACATCAGCAAGTTAGGTTCCACGTTACTTCGTTTTTTTATAGTCTTGATGCGAATGTATGGTGCCATCAAGATAATCCCATCCAATACATGTTTGAATTGGCGTGCATACCATAATGCAAAAGTTGAACCCATACTATGGGCTAAAATAAAGACTTTGGAATCAGATTTGTATTTTTCAATTATTTCATTTATGCCTTGTAAACATTGATCAAAGTCTGGGTCTCCTTTTTTGCCCTCGGATTTTCCATGCCCTAAAATATCGATGCTTATTACATTGATGCCATTCTTTGATAATTCTGAACCTAGATAATTGAAAATCCTAGCGTCACTGCAAAGACCATGGATGCAGAATACTGTAAATTTTTTATCATTAGA
>JAGWGO010000265.1 GCA_028867395.1 Nitrososphaerota archaeon
TTGCTGGCGTTGCTCCATCAATTTCAACAGCTGCACCTCCAATGATAACTGATCCTATTGCTCCAAAGTTCAAAGTTGAGCCAGAAGTGAAAGCACCTTGACCATTTGCAAGTAGATTGATATCTGACGAAGCTGTTAAGTTCAAAGAACTACCTGACAATACTTGAAGAGAGCCTTGTGTTTGAACACTAATATCTCCATTTGCTTGAACATTTGTTTGTCCAGTAGAACTTAATTGTGTATCACCACCAGATGTTACACGAACATCTCCACCCGAAATTAAATGAATACCTTGAGAAGCTGTTACACGGAATGTTCCTTCGGTTTTAATATTAACATCCATTGCAGCATGAATTGAAACACGGCGAGAGGAATAAACATCAATACTTCCATCTTGGTCCATCTCAACCCAGTTATTACCATTAGCTGTTGCAACATAAATGCGTTCATTTGTATCGTCAAGAATAACTGTATGTCCCGAAGTTGTGCGAAGACGAATACGACAATTCTCGGGGCGATCATCCATTGACCAAGCATGGAAACCTGGAGTTGTTAAAGAGTATGTTTGCGGATCAAGATTGACACCACCATCAACAATAGAAGGATCATATGGAATATCTGGTTCAACACGACTTTTTGCGTAGCCTTGTGTGAAATTTCCACCCTTAAAATTTGTTCCATCTGGTTCAGTAAAGGAAAGATTTCGATCATCCGCAATATCAGAAATATTTTGTGTAGGAGAAGCTTGTTGAAGTGCACCTAATCCAGCAGCCTGATAATCAATACCACGAGAACGCCATTCAAAATTAGCTCGTGGAGTTGTACTTGTTGCAGAATCATTTGGTGCTACAGAAGTAGTTCTTGTATAGGCATTTGTTAAATTATCATACTGTGGTTGAATAGGACTTTCTGTTGAAGTTAGTGGTCCATCGGGTTGAGCTGCACTATCATTATTAAAAGTAAAACGACCATGAGGCAGAGTATGGGCAAGATATACGCCCTGTATAGCACCAAACCAAATACGATATTGTGGATTTCCATCAAGGTGAGCTACTACAACATCAGTTCCAACTTTTGGAATACTGAAAAAACCATAGGCAACTGGTCCATATGAATATTTGGTTGTAGGTCCTCGTGATTGAACATGTTGATGTCCAGCAAATGGTGAACAATACATTGCAAATGGTAAATCACCAACTAATGATGTATCACGATCAAGTGAAGGTATATAAACACGAATACGACCCATCTGGTTTGGGTCATTCGTGTCCATAACACGCCCAACAGTAATTACTAAACTGGTTTCATCTTTATCAGATGATTGTCCTTTCATTTTATCAATGACGCCGTATAAACTCATATGTTATGCCTATATTGGTAAGAAGATTGGTGTCTTTTGTGCAATTGCAGCATCAGAGACCGTTCGATTTGTTGCAAAGGGTGCATTCGAAGTTGTTGAAGTTGCCGTTGAAGTTGCTGGTTGAGTATTACTCATTGTTAGAAAATTACTAGCAGGTGTTGTAGGAGATGGAACGGGTGCGTTGGCATAATACTGGTTCGATTGAATACCAAGACTTGCTTTATAATTTTGAATTTCATTATATGCGTAAATAATATTTGATGCATATGTATCTTGATTAGTTGAAGTCCACTGACGATTACCCAGCCCGTTTAATAATCCATTTGCATACGTACTAACATCTGAAGCCCTTGCTGAAATTGGATATAAACTCTTAATCCACTTTGCCTGGTCATTCCAGCAATCCACGGGATTATCATAAGCACGAAATGCTGCATCTCCTCCTCGGTTTGTTCCTGGAATAATTGTTCCACCCCAAAATTGATTTGGTGTTGTATTATA
>JAGWGO010000037.1 GCA_028867395.1 Nitrososphaerota archaeon
AAAAACCCATTCTGGAACCACTTCGTATGGTCCGCATGCAATAAATCCATAAAGAAAATTACCACGATAATTAGTCATAAGGCTACGATCTGCGGTGAGAACTATTCTCTTACCTGCCATTCCTCTAATTCTTTTTTACTACGATATAAATCGTTTACCTTGTAGTCTTATTTTTAAGAAATTTTTACTTTTGACATATAAACTGGTTCTGTATAATCTTCTGCATGGATATATCTGAGCCACGGCACGTCGAAAGGCATCAAAAAGAGAGCAGCTCCATCAGGGACTTTGTATTTGGTTTTGGAGACGGAATCAATACTTCACTTGGACTTGTGGCTGGAGTGGGCGGAGCGGACCAAGCTTCAAGTGTAATCATTTTGGCTGCAATAGTAGCAATGTTTACAGGTGCAAAAGCTATGGCAGTTCAGAATTATTTAGCAGTTAGATCACAGAGACAAATATTGCAATCTGAAATCGAACGCGAAAAATGGGAAATGGAAAATGTTCCACAAGCAGAAAGAACTGAGATAGAGGACATTTACAAAGCAAAAGGTTTTGCTGGACTAGAACTTGAAAATATTGTTAACAAGATCACTTCTAATAAAAAAGTGTGGCTTGATACTATGCTTACTGAAGAACTGAAATTAAACATTGAGATAGTTGGAAGTCCTTTGAAGAGTGCTTTCCGTATGTTTGGAGCATTCTTGGTTGGAGGCATTTTGCCAATTATACCATATTTCTTTGCTAGCGGATACGAACCTCTGTTAATAGCCGTTGGAACTAGCCTATCTGCCTCATTTGTTATTGGTGCGGTCAAATCAAGGATGGCGAATCTGAACATGGTATGGGGAGGATTAGAGATGGCAGGGCTTGGCACTGGCATTGCACTGATAGGGTACGGAATTGGTTCAGAACTTGGCCATCTTGGCATAATCAAGGCATAGTTCTTTTCATTGTAATTCTGTTTGCAATGTTTGCTGCAAAAGCTCCTGCTCCAATACCGTTATCTATGTTTACGACCGAGAGCCCTAATGTGCAGCTCTGAAGCATCGAAGCAAGTGCGGCAACGCCTTTTGCACCATATCCATATCCTACTGATGATGGAACTCCAATAACAGGAATGTCAACTAATGAAGAGACAACAGACGCAAGTGCTCCTTCCATTCCTGCAACTACAATAATTGCATCAACTTCTTCACTTATCATTTTCTTAATTATTGGAAAAAGTCTATGCAAACCTGCTATGCCTACATCATAGCTGGTAATACACTCGCAGCCCATTGCTTCACACATCAATCTGGCCTCTTCTGCGATGCCAACATCAGAAGTGCCTGCTGTTAGAATGCCTACTTTGCCTCCTGTTGACAATAGTTTTTTGAAAAATAGAATAGAGGTCGTATTTCTCCCTATGCGTACCTTGATTCTATTCTTTTTGGAAAAAGACACTATCTTCTGGTAGTCATTTTTGTTTATCCTTGAGACAAGGACATGGTCTGATCTAGACATTGCTGCAAGAATTATTTTTTTTAAATCAGCTAGTTGTTTGTTTTGAGCAAATATAACTTCCGGAATTCCTCGTCGTATTTTTCTTCCCACATCAAATTTTGCAAAATCTTCAATCTTTTCTATTGAATAAAGAGAAAGTAGCTTTTTTGCCTTGGCTGCACTGATCTTTCCAAGCTCAAGTGATTTTAGAATCTCTACTAGTTCCAATAATAGTCGTAGTTATTCAGAGGTTAAAAATTTAATCAAAGTTCAAGGCCAGAAATAGCTGTCTTGACACTTTCCACTCCCTTTGCGAACCATTCTTTTTCATTAGAATCAAGATCTAGTTCAAGAATTTTTTCTACACCGTTTTTGCCCAACACAACAGGCACGCCGATTGAAACATTGGAGTGTCCATACTCTCCATCAAGATATGTTGCTACTGGAATGACCTGTTTTGTGTCTCTAAGTACAGCTTCTATAATGGCAGAGATTGCATTCCCAGGAGCATGTACTGTGGCGCCTTTAAGCTCTATAACCTTCGCTGCAACTTGCCTCGTTCCTTGCACAATCTCATCAGCCTTTTGTTTGGATAACAATGAAGTTAGAGGAATTCCTGAAACTGTGGAATATCTATGAAGAGGTAACATGTTCTCACCATGTTCGCCTATCACTAAGGCACGAATTGAATTTCGGGAATAACCTGTTGATTCATGAATGAATTGAATAAATCTCGACAAATCAAGCATGTTACCCATACCAAATATTCTATTTTTCTGAAATCCTGAAACTTTGTAAGTGAGGTATGCCATAGGATCCAAAGGATTAGTTACAGGAACTATCATAGCATCTTTTGCAAACTTCTTTATGTTTTCCACCACGCCTTTTACAATTGATGCGTTAATCTTCAACAGATCCATTCTTGTCATACCAGGTTTTCGTCCAGATCCAGCCACGACAACCACAATATCTGATCCCTTCATCTCAGAGTAATCGTTCGAACCACGAATATTCACATCAATTCCTTTTTCAGACAGCATGTGGTTAAGATCCATGGCCTCTCCTTGGGGAAGGCCTTGTACGACATCAAGTAGAAGAATTTCATCGGTTACTTTCCTTAGAGCGGTAAAGAGTGCTGCTGCCCCTCCCACCTTGCCTGAACCGACAATTGTAATCACATTTTGGCGTCCATTTTATCGCTAATTAAATCTCACTATTTTTTTAACAAGTTCAACGACAGGAAACCCAGTTTAACAGAATTACAATTTATATGCATTCAAAACGGTTTACAGGATTATGACCCTTATCATTGATGCACAGGTAGCAGGAATTTCAGGAGACATGTTACTTTCCGCCTTGGTAAATATGGGTGCAAACAAATCCAAAATAATAGACGGTGTACGAATCTCTGAAAACTATTTCAAAGGTTCCAAGATTCAGAATATAGATTTTGCAAAGACAATAAAACACGGAACCGAAGCAACCAAGTTAGTTTTAGACATAAAGGAAGAGCCGCATGAAAGAAAAGGAATAGAAGTTCAGGATTGCATACTACAAACTTCGGATAAGATTGGCTTGTCTGAGAAAGCAAAAATCTTTGCAAAAGAGAGTATCAAATCCCTAATCAAGGCAGAATCCAAAATTCATGGTGAACCAATAGAATCGGTTCATTTTCATGAAGCATCAAGCATAGACACTGTTATTGATGTTATAGGTACTGCCATAGCTCTTGACGAATTGAAATTTTTTACTGAAGAAATCATTTCCATGCCTGTCGCAGTTGGGGGTGGAACCCTGAATTTTTCACACGGTCTCACGTCAAATCCTGCCAGTGCCATCTTGGAGATATTTCGAGATTCTCATATAACAATATCAGGAGGATCTGTAGGGGAAGAGCTTACCACCCCAACTGGAGCAAGTCTGCTAGTCAATCTTACAAACCATTGTTTGGATTTCTATCCATCAATGAAAATTAAATCAATTGGATATGGAGCAGGCACCAAAGATTTTCAAGGATTTCCAAATGTCTTAAAGATAGTCAGAGCTGAGCTGTCGCGCCAATATGAACAAGATACAGTTCAGATTATCGAGACAAATGTTGATGACGTTTCAGGTGAAGTTATTGGACAGATGATAGACAAATTAGTTTCAATAGGGGCAAGAGATGTCACAGTTACTCCTGCCATTACAAAGAAGAACAGACCAACCAATATTGTTTCTGTTATATGCGATTCTTCGAATCTGAATGATATGATCAACACAATCATTTCTGAAACTGGCACATTGGGGGTTAGAGTCAGAGCATCTAACAGGTATATTGTTCCAAGAACTATTGTATCAGTGCCTATAACAATACATGGCAGGAATTTTAATGTGCAATGCAAAATAGTAAAGAGTGAAGATACGATAAAAAACTTGAAAGTAGAATCAGACCACGTCAAGTTAGTTTCAGAATCTCTAGGAATTTCTTTCAGGGATGCAGATGCATTGATTATTACCGAAGTCAGAAAAAAGATGCATCTAAAATGAGTAAACTAGAACAGCTAATCAAATGGTTTGAAGGGAAGGGAGGGGTGCTAGTAGCATTATCAGGAGGTGTAGATAGTGCACTAGTGGCTTTTGCCGCGTATCGAGCGCTTGGAAATTTGGCAGTGGCAGTTACCGCGGATTACAAAACTCTGGCTCAAGAAGAACTGGATTCTGCAAAGAAGATCTGTTCTGAGATAGGGATAAGGCATGTCATAACAGAATATAATGAGCTTGAAAACCCGGATTTTGTTAAAAACGACAAGAATAGGTGTTTTCATTGTAGAACACAACTAGCTACCCATCTTACAGAATTATCAAAAAAGGAAGGCATCACTACAATAGTGGACGGCACAAACCTTGATGACGTAGGGGAATATAGGCCCGGAGTAGCTGCATTACGAGAAAATGGTGTTAGAAGCCCCCTTGTAGAAGTGGGGTTTTTCAAGTCAGAGATTAGGAATTTTGCAAGCGATGTAGGTCTTTCGGTATACGACAAGCCATCAAATTCATGTCTTGCATCTCGCATTCCATGGGGTCAGAAAGTGACTGCTGAAAGATTGTCGAGAATTGAGAAGAGTGAGAATATAGTAAAACATCTTTTTGGAGCAAGACAGGTTCGAGTTCGTGATTTAGGGAGGGAGGCAAGAATTGAAGTCGGACAAAATGAATTACATCTGCTTGGAGATAAAGAGAAAGTTTCAGTACTAAATGATCGCCTCAAAGAACTTGGGTTCGAGTCGGTGTTAATAGATCCCGATGGATATAGACCTGGAAAGCTAAACGTGATTATCGATTGATCTACTTGGACAATGCGGCTTCAACGCCAGTTCATCAAAAAGTCATCGATGAGATGATGCCATATTTTGCACAACAATATGGAAATCCATCTTCCATACACAAATTTGGTAGGACTGCCAATACAGCTATACAAACTGCAAGAAAGAGGATAGGTGATCTCATCAATGCTGAAAGTAAAGAAATTCTTTTGACATCTGGAGGAACCGAATCAAACAATACAGCGATTTATGGCACATCTTTGCAAAGTAAAGGCAAACACATCATAACATCCTCTATAGAGCATGATGCAATTTTAGAGCCCTGCAAACATCTTGAAAAGATTGGATACAGAATATCATATTTACCAGTAGATAGACATGGGCTTGTAAATTTAGAAGACCTACAAAGTAAGATTACTCAGGATACATGTCTTATTACCATAATGTTTGCAAATAATGAGGTTGGCACAATTCAGCCAATAAAGGAGATTTCAGACATTGCGCGTAAAAACAAAATAATTTTCCATACAGACGCAGTTCAAGCAATTGGTAAGGTTCCAATTAATGTAAATGAGTTGGGCATCGATTTGCTTTCCATATCCTCTCATAAAATAAATGGTCCAAAAGGCGTGGGAGCATTATACATCAGAAAGGGGGTTATGCTATCACCTCTCATATTAGGTGGAGGACAGGAAAATGGACTAAGATCAGGTACGGAAAATGTTGCAAGCATAGTTGGTTTTGGAATGGCTTGCAAGCTAGCAAAGGAGAATATGAACCAAAACATTGACCATTTCAAGAATCTTACTTCTAAACTGATTGCAAGAGTTCAATCTGAAATACCAAAGACTAGTCTTAATGGACATACTGAAAAAAGGATTCCTAACAACACACATTTTACATTTCTTGGGGTTAATGGTGAAGATCTCATCATAAAACTTGATGAAAATAAGATTGCCGCTTCTACAGGTTCAGCATGCTCGGTACGGACCCAGAAAGCCTCTCACGTACTGGGGGCAATGGGCTTTTCCCACGAACAGATAACTGGTTCTCTGCGCATAACCGTAGGAATTACAAATACGGAGGAAGAGATTGACCAGACGGTTGATACATTAAAGAAGGTAGTTCAGGAACTTCGCGCCGTATCTCCCTACAAGAACAAGTATAATTTCTAAACGTGACTTGTCTCTAATTTTCAGGTTTATTGAGAAAGCACTTGAAATTGGTATCCATTTTTCACAGTTAATGGTACAAGCGAATCCATTCCATCCCAAACATAGATTTCAGCAGAATAACTTCCAGGAGTAGTTGGGGTCCATTGGACCTGTTCCTTTATTTCGTTTGATGGGCTTATGCTATCGTTTATCCATTTCAAGTAAACAACTTTTCCTTGGTTGTCCTTTATTTGAACAATGTAAGAGATTTTTTGATTATTTTGATAGTCGCCATTTGAAATGATATCATTGAAGGTTATTGTTTGTCCCACCTTTGGACTTTGTAACAAAGGCAATCCATTTACATTTCTCATCTGCGTGACATGTGTGACTTTTGGAACATATGTCTGAGGAATATTGGATGCAGTGGGTTGATTTGTTTGAGTAGGAGAGGTGGATGATTGAGAAGCAGATTGTGTTTGAGATGAGGCAACCGTAGAACCGATTATAACTGATCTGCCTGATGCATCCATAAAGTCATGATACCATGCTTGCACAGTCCCTCCGACAGGAGATATGAGAGATTTTCCATCCTCACTACATATCCATGATGGCATCTTGAACATTCCTTGGAAGGTTCCTGAACCCGGCGCAGTTTCAGTAAGTGTAAAACCGGTAGCAGCAAGGCCTCCATGATAAACTCCATTTATTGTGCATTGGTGAAATCTGAAACCTTTTATCCAGATCTCAAGAAGGATGTTGCCATTACCGTCTCCTACGGTATCTGCTATGGGCGAACTTGGGTCACTTACGGTTGTAAACGACGTTATCGTATCAGAAGCAAGATCTGGATCATACAATGTTATTGTTACTGGTGAACCAATCCTGTAATTTGCAGAATCAAGTGTTACTACACCGGTGTGTGTTGGAAGACTACTTTTTGAGGTAACAGTTGTTTGTTGACCCCCGGCTGAACTTTGAACAGAAAAATTAATTCCGTTTTGATCAACCAGTTGACCATTTACAAAAAATACAATATTGCTACCAAATGTCTGCAGGGTTTTTATGAAATTTGGATCAAATTGATTTAGTTGGTTTGCTACTACATATTCTACCGTACCAGCAAAGACCCCTGATCCTGCAGATGTCTCTTGGAGTTCAGCGCGGTATACAGCATTATTCATTATCTGGCCATTTTTCATGCCAAATGAAAAAAGATCAAAAACAATTGGTTGTGTATCTGTTTCGTGTGAGATGGTACCAGGAGAGCCACCAAAATTGATTTCTAGATATACGGGAGACGATGGGGATTGGGATTCGATTGAAGTTACTGCTGAATTACTTATCTGAACAAGGCCGTTTCCAGCAGAGACACCGCCAGAGGGCACAATTTGAACAGAGGAACTGCCAGATGCGCTACCAAAATGAAGAGTCATGCTTGTTCCTGAAAATGAATTGATTCCTAATTGCTGTTGAAATGATCTGAGATCATAATTGACCCAGTTTGTTCCACCGGAATTAGGTTGACTAGGGTCAATAAGCAGGCTATCAAGTGCTCCGCTAGTAATTCCGAGATTCAAGGTAACCTCGTAAAAACTAGTGGTCTGGATAGAAGTTGTGTCTATCATGAGTCTTGCCGAATTGGGGTCAGTAACGCTAGAAGGAACAGAGGTCGGATTGGAAAGACTATTTGGATTTGGATAAAAATTCACATCAGATGCTCCAATTAGCGTAATCGGGCTTCCTATCTTCAGGGTAGGCACTATGGCTGAGCTTCTAAATACACTTAAAGTCTCAACGATTCCAGAGTTTAGAACTTGATTACTATCGGTTAGTGTAATAGGTTCTCTTTGTCCAGGTCCAAACTGCTGTTGACCAGTACCAAGAGTAAGACCTGCAGTTACAGTGCCAGATACAATTGATGTCGACTGGAGATTATATTCTATAGTTGCTGATTGTCCCCTTGGAGCATTAGGTAAGATACCAATTGTAGAAACACTATTGAAGTCGCTCGTAAAGATTCCTGTATTTGGCCCCGTTTCAACAAATGTTACGAGTTTGTCGTAGGTAACTCCATGTGTAATTATTGATGTGCTAGTTTGGAGATTGTTTGTCTTTAGATTAACAACGTTTCCAAGATTCATTTCCATTTTACCATTGTCTTTGAAACCTAGACTGCTTAGATATGGCATAAGGTTTACAAGTCCTGCCGTATTACTGCCACCAGATTCTGGAAATGCTTGGTAGAAGGTTGCTTCTGGGTTAGCTACATTAAATGTCCATGAATCCACCGAAGTTGGATCCTCATCAAGTTGAATATCGTTTATTGTTGCAAAGATATCCGAACCTGCAGGGTATGTGTTCCTGTCAAGTTGTAATGAAATGTTGGGAATATCAAAATAGGTAAGAACCACGCTTTGCGTTCCTGTTGGTGCATCATATTCCACGTTAACATCATTACTAAAAGTAAAGAGCTGAATAACTGGCCAGATATTTGGATTAATCCCAATTTGGCCCGGAGGTAGATTTGAATTTGTATTCAACGAGGGTGCATTTTTAAGAACATTATCCTGATTTACAGATGGTGGTTGTGGGGAACCACTACACACACCAAACGAAGCAAGCCCTTGCGTTGTTCCTGATAATCCGTTCGAGTCAGGGATTGCAATCCCGTCAGTTTGTGAAAAATCAGCTCCCAGTACAGAGGATGTGGTAGAAGAAGAACAGAAAACTCCAAAGTCCATATTCTGCCCTGATTGGCCTCCTAGAGCTACTTGATCCGCTTGTTTGGCAGCATCTGTATTTGCAAAAAAAGCATACCAATAGCCATCAGATGCCTGAGCCATACGGAGTTGTCTTCCATTCACATTTACGTTCGGCTCTCCCTGAGCTTGGTCTAATTGTATGTTATTTCCTTTGACTATTACCTCGATTACCATTGCTCCGGAAAAATGATTTTGAAATACACTATTTTCTGCAGATACAAACAAGTTTGGATGGTCTGAATAAGCTTTTACATCTGATAATAATACATTGGGAAAGACTAGAATCACCAAGAAGAAAAGAGATAATATTTTATACAATATTTATGCAATTGTTGTTTCCTAGAATTAACCTTGTCGAATGAGTTATCCATACTATCAACAGGAAGATATGCCAACACAAGAGCAGCGAAGTTTTAACTAAGGGATTTGTGGGAGCTCCAATGTGGTAAACTCAAAAACTATACTAATTGTAAGCGGCATCCTTGTGATAACTGGCATATTAATTTCCTTTTACCAATCTGAATCTGAGATGAATGATATTGCTACATCGCAACAAACTTTGCCTGTGAGTGGTCTCATGAATGTTAGCAAGAATTTAGATCCAACCCAGAGTAAAGACGGAGTGTACTCGATCCAGATATCAGATTTTAAGAATGGGGATAGCATAAATGCCGACATAATTGATCCTAATGGAAATCTCATAGTTACAAAATCGATAACAAAGAGCCCCATTCAAGAAAATTTTACAATTTCTTCAGCAGGAACATACGAGTTAAAAATTGAAAATATCGGGC
>JAGWGO010000266.1 GCA_028867395.1 Nitrososphaerota archaeon
TCCTCCTGATAATTCTCTTGGATATGCTTCCTCATATCCTTCAAGGCCAATCACCTTGATCACATCAAGAACTCTCTTTTTTTTCTCTTCTTTTGAAAATGGTTTTACTTCAAGGCCAATCTCTACATTTTCTTGAACATTTAACCATGGAAATAATGCAAAAGTCTGAAACACCATCGACATTGCCTCACATACTTGGTCTATCTTTTGCCCATGATAATATACCTCACCGTCTTCTGGTTTTGTCAGTCCCATCATTATCCTAAGCATGGTTGACTTGCCACATCCTGAAGGACCAACAATGCTGATGAATTCGTGCCGTCTAACCGTTAGGTTGATGTGTTCTAGTACAACTTGCGGTCTTTCTGTCAATGGACCATAAGCTTTTGTGACATTGCGGAGCTCAACTAATTTTGTAAGTTCTACTTGTTCTGTCATGATGTTATCACTCAATAATCTAACCTATACTTTGAAAATGTTATCTTGTAAAGGCGTTTCCATATTGTTCTGTTGAGACCAACTACCACAGCTACCATTACTATTATGATGACTGTAAGGAGGCTGACACTTCCTATCTCATATGCTGCTTTGTCCATAAGCGCTCCAATTCCGGGAACCGACATGGTCTTGTTGCTATATGTGATGTATTCTGATAATACAAGGGCATTCCATCCTCCGCCCCATGCTGTAATACTGCCTGTAATGAAAGAAGGCAGTATTGCAGGAAAGATAAGTTTCTTTAATTTTTGGAATCCTTTGATGTTGTAAGCTTTTGCAGCCTCGCTAAGATCTGCAGGAATTGCTTTGACAGCCCCCAACACGTTAAAGAGAATATACCATTGCATGCCAGTCATTGTGAGTACAATTGAGGTAAGCTCTAATCCTCCCGGTAAATTCATAGTTCCAAGGACAATCAATGGAAACAGAGCGGTTGCAGGCAATGACGCAACAATCTCCATGATGAAGATCAATCTTCCAAAGGATCTGTGCTTTCCTGCAATCTTGAGTGCAAGAGGAAGAATCCAAGCAACGCTTATCAGATATGCTGCAAGCAAGCGAAGGAGAGAGTAGCCAAGGTCTACCGGTATCTGACTTGCGGCAGCTGCAATGTCTGGTTTTTTGAGATCATTTGAAACGGTTGCAGGAAATGATACAATCCCTACAAGGGCCACCCAACCTGTAACCACTAAAGATACTGTAATCACTGAAATGATTGCTATGGTGATGTTTCTTCTGTTTCTCTGAATTATTTTTGGCTCTTCTGTGACGTGTTTTACTGTGGTAACTATTGGCCTGAGTCTGCTTGTGGGAATGACGTGAGTCAGGTCTGATGGTCTGACCTGAAGCATTGCAAGATTGCGGCGTATCCATGTAAATCTAGGATCAGGAATATTTTTGTGAGGTTCTTCTTCTGAAGATACAGATTCGTACTTGAACCTGTTTGCGTATCTTCGCAGCGGTTTCCATAAGATGAGGTCAACAAATAGTATCATGCATACAAGAACCGCAAGACCCAAGATGGTTCCTTGGTAATCTCCTGCCGAAGTTGCCTTTGCAAGATAGCTACCAATGCCATGCAGTGTGTATTGTTTTGATCCAATGGAGATGAGCTCTGCTGCAACTAGGTAATACCAGCCAGTTGCCCATGAAAGGATGCCATTGTAGGTGAGCTTTGGTATGGCCGCTGGAAGATATAATGTCTTGAATTTTTTCCAACCCTTGATACTAAATGAGCCTGATGCCTCTTCCAAGTCAGATGGTATGGAAGATACGGATTCATACACTGCAAAGGCTAGGTTCCATGCTTGGCTCGTAAAAATTAGAAAGA